>LNDT01000032.1 GCA_001464715.1 Bdellovibrionales bacterium Ga0074137
GCCCTGGCAGTCTATCATATTGCCCAGGGAAAATTCGGAGGATCAAAAAACCACCTAAACTCTACAAATTAACTGTCCAAGTTCCGGGGCGCAGTCCATACAATTTCAATAAAATTCGGATCAGCAAAGTGGTTCCATTGAATCCCATCGATGAGTGATGTGAATTGAGAAATATGGGCGGAAATCAAGAGGCCGCCTTTCTTTAAGACACGAAAGGCCTCTGACAAAGCTTTCACGCGATCCACCTTTTCTTGAAGATGATAAAGTGGCCCAAAATAGAGAACTGCATCAGCTGAATCGTCTTCGAAAGTTAGCTTGCGAGCATCTCCCACTTGAACAGTTTTTAATGGCTTTGAAGCAGTGCTATTTTTTTCTAAAGCTTGGTCAATGTGAAGCTTGATGGGATCAACGAGATGAACCTCATAACCTTTTGCCGCCAGCGGAAAGGCATAAACACCGTCTCCGCCACCAATGTCCAATATGACGGCCGGACTGTTTGTGAGGTATCGATCAAGAATTGATTCAGTTCTAAGTCGCTCAAGAGACATGCCTGTAAGGCGACTTGTCTCATTGCCTAAATCATAATGCTGCTGAATGTGTTCAATCATTACTAAGCTATTTCAAATCTTATAAGTGTGTTCAACAAAGAAATGGCATTGGTCGCCTACAACCTCAACTCCAAAGCTTCGAACTTTACCGGAACGAAGCCGACGGCTTCGTAAAGTTTTTTACCGGAATCAGTCGTGCCCAAGTGCAGCTTGGAGATCTGCGCACTCCTCGCGAACTGAACTAGAATATCCATCAGTTGTTTGGCTACGCCTCGTCCGCGAAAATCGGGGATCGTGTAGACGTTCGTGACATATCCCACAAGGCCGCTTTGTCCCACGAAGGCTGGAGGCTTTCGGTAGATGACCAATCCGTTCGCCGAAATTAGTTTTTGATCCAGCTCTGCGACAGCACTGAAGTAGCTTTTATCGGTAAGTGATTTCTTAAAGTATTCTGCAGCCGCCGTCTCAAATTCGAGAGGGTCAGGTGCCGTCTTCCCGGGATTGAGCTCGCTCTGCATACCAACTCGAAGACTCACAAGCCGTGGTACATCGTAAATCGTGGCGGGGCGAAAAATTATTTGCGACATCCAGAAAGTATAATCCAACTTTTAAACAGCGGTCACTTGGCGAATCCTTGAAGGTCGCCGTTCGCCTTGGCGGGATTACCAAGGGCGGAGCGGATGCCGCCCAAAATCTTGAACTAAAATGTGCGATCCACAATAGGCGGAAGTTCGAGATCGAACGGAAACAATTAAGGAGTCGATAGTGTTTCAACTACGCAACGAGCAGAGTAGCCGAAAAACTCTCCGGAAAAAGAGATTGAAAATACACCCTGATATTCTCGGAGTTGATAAGTGTTCGGCGACCCACTCGTCTTAGATGCAGAACCTAACCACTCATCCCCTTCTTCGGGCTGGAATCCTGTCATGTCAAAACAGAATTCATCAAAACCACCGTCAAAATTATTTCTAGCGTTAATAAAGATAGCAGGAGATTTTCCATATCCCCAGTATTCCTTGTGATTGATCCACCCCCACCGAGTATCACATTGATCCATGGGAAGAAATCCACGAGCACCACGAGATTGTGCAAACGTCGCGATCTCTCTAATTGTTGGCAAACGGGTTCCATATTCACTCCGGCAGTAATCACCCGCATCGCCTAATGACGTTCTGGCAATTTCTCCATCGCTATATCTACGAACGTCGCTCAATTTTATGGTTTCCGAAAAAACGGTCGGACAGAAGAATATGAGTAAAATTGAAATTGCTCTTTTCACACTTGCTCCATGTTTACGTTTTAGAAACCAAAGACTGAGAGTCATCAAAGAGCGCTCTAGAGCGACGCTTCCACTGTCGGTGTCGCGACTTTGCCGCCGGCCTGAGAGAGCTGATCTTTGAAGTACGCCATCGACGTTTTCAAGCCATCCTCCAGCGACACGCGAGGCTCCCAGCCGAAAGCTTTGGCGCGCGCGATGTCGGGCCGTCGCATTTTCGGATCGTTCTCTGGAAGCGGCAAAGTCGAAAGAGCGACTGAACTTGAAGTCAGTTTGTTGACCGTCGTCGCGATTTCAAGAACTGATCGTTCGATCGGGTTACCCAAATTCGTTGGACGTGATTCGCTGCTTCGGCAAAGCGCGATGAGACCGCTCACGAGATCCGAGACGAAGCAGAAGCTTCGTGTTTGCGAGCCGTCGCCGTAAACGGTCAAAGGCTTTCCTTGCAGCGCCTGCATGAAGAAGTTCGGGATGATGCGGCCGTCGTTCGGGCGCATGCGGGGACCGTAGGTGTTAAAGATGCGGGCCATGCGAACTTTGGTGCCGTGCTCTTTCGCGTGAGCCACCGACAGAGCTTCGCCGTAACGTTTGGCTTCGTCATAACAAGACCGATGTCCGACCGTGTTCACATTGCCGAAATAGCTTTCCAGTTGCGGGTGAACTTCCGCGTCGCCGTAAACTTCGCTGGAGCTTGCGAACAAGCACACCGCACCGGTCGCTTTTGCGAGATCCAGCATGCGGCGATGTCCAACCGACGCGGTCTCAAGAATCGAAAGAGGGATTTTCGCAAAGTCCACGGGAGAAGCGGGGCTTGCGAGATTGTAGATTTCTGTGAACGTACCAGGTGACGCACTTAAGCCTAAGCGTTCAAGAACAGGCTCGATCGGTTCGCAGATATCGTGTTTCACGAAGCGAAATTTGGGATTTTCCCTAGCACGTTTCAAGTTTTCTTCGCGGCCGGTGATGAGCGAATCGACGCCGATCACCTCAAGGCCTTGCTCCAAAAGAGCGTCGACCACGTGACTTGGAACAAACCCGGCCGCACCAGCGACCAGGACCCGGCCGACTTTCGACGACGAGGTTTTTTCGCCTGCGCCCACGGCGTGAGCGCTTGCGAGCTGTGTTGTGCTTCGCGACTGACGACCAATACAGAAGTAATCAAAGCCAGCGGCTGAAACTTTCGCAGGATCTAAAACGTTTCGTCCGTCGAAAAGAGCCGGATTTTTCATGGCGGATTTGAGTTCACGAAGATCAGGAGCTCGGAATTCGTTCCACTCGGTCACAATCAAAAGAGCATCGGCGCCTCGAGCGGCTTCCATCGCGGACTTTGCTTCGATAAAGGGGCGTGTGAAAGACGCTTTCGCTGTTTCCATGGCGACCGGATCAAAGCCAATCACTTTCGCGCCGGCATCGATAAGCTCTTCGATAATGTACATCGCCGGAGCTTCGCGAACATCGTCGGTGTGGGGCTTAAAGGCGAGTCCCCAAATGGCGATCGTTTTTCCGCTCAAGCTTTCGCCTTTTTCACGGAAGTAACTTTGTACCCGGTCAAAAAGAACAAGCTTCTGACGGTCATTCACTTTGTCCGCCGCTTCGACAACGGCCATCGGTACACCGGCCGCGCGACCGCTGTGAACCAGCGCTTTCACATCTTTTGGGAAGCAGCTGCCGCCGAATCCAACGCCAGGATAGAAGAAGGCCGGATTGATTCGGCGATCCGAAGTAAAGCCGCGGCGGACATCATTGATGTCGGCGCCAAGTTTATCGGCGAGAAGTGCGAGCTCATTGATGAACGAAATTTTCACCGACAAAAATGCGTTGGCCGCGTACTTCGTCATTTCTGCCGAAACATTGTCCATGAACAAAATCGGGTGACCGTTTTTAACAAAAGGTTCGTACAGCTCGCGCATCGCAGCTTCGGCTTTTGCACTTTGGCACCCGATAACGACGCGATCTGGTTTCAAAAAATCATCAACCGCGGCGCCTTCTTTTAAAAATTCAGGATTGCTGACGACATCGATTTCGACTTTCGAAACTTCCGCAAGGCGTGCGCGCACTTTTGCGGCCGTGCCGACAGGAACTGTACTTTTCAAAACCAAAGTTTTTGGCGCCGTCGCGGCTTTTGCGACCGCATCAACAACGGCCATCGTAGGTCCCATGTCCGCGCTGCCATCGGCCGTTTCTGGAGTTCCGACGGCAATAAAAATCACGTCGCACGCTTCGACAGCCAGAGCTAAATCCATGGTGAATACGAGGCGGCTTTCGGCGCGGTCAAAGACGTCTTTTAGGCCCGGCTCATAGATTGGAATTTCGCCTTTTTTAAGCGAGGCGATTTTTGAAGCTTCGCGATCGACACACCATACGTTGTGCCCCGCGTCAGCAAAGCAAACTCCCGCAACAAGGCCGACGTAGCCGGTTCCAACGATAGCGACTTTCATAAAACCTCCGCGCACAAATAAGAATACTGGGTTTCGCCTCTTCCCGTTAGAAGGTCAACATGCGTAGATATATCGACATGAAGCCGGTCGTTAAAACTATTCTTATTACGGCAGTTAAAATCGCGGTCGCCGTGGCTCTGGTCGCATGGATCGTAAAGCGCGGCGGCCTTGATCCCAAGGCACTGAAGGTCGCCTTCGAACCCGTGGCATTTCTAAGTCTTGGCGGCCTTGTTTTCTTGCAGCTTCTTGTTGCGAATGCGCGCTGGTTGGCGCTTTTAAAGGGACAGGGTTTTTCCACGACGACGAAGCAGACATTTCCGCTGACTTTGATGGGACTTTTTTTCAACTATGCGATGCCGGGAAGTGTTGGCGGAGACATCGTCAAAGGCTTCTATCTTGCGCAAGATTTCCCGGAGCAAAAGCTCGCCGCCGGCGTCAGTGTTTTTATGGATCGCCTGATTGGTTTTTTCGTGATGGTTCTGTCCGGTTCCATTGCAATTCTCGCGTTTCGAGATCGTCTGGATCACGATCCTCGCTTGATAGCCATTGGAACGGGGACACTGTTAGTAACTTTAGCGTTTATTGTGATCCTTGCGTTCTCGTTATCGCGCCGGCTTCAAGCACCGATCCGTTATTTTTCGAAGCACTTTGAAAAACTTCCGGGCCACGCTTTGGTTCAAGACATTTACCGAGCCATGCACTCGTATCGCTATCGCACGCGTGAGTTGACCATTGCGCTGATATTCTCGGGACTTAACCAAGGCCTTCTCATCGCTTTTTTCTATCTTGCGGCTCAGCTTCTTGGCGAAGGATCAATTCCTTTTGCGACGTTTTGGTTCTGTATACCCATTGGCCTTGTTGCGATGGCTGTGCCGATTTCGCCCGCCGGAGTCGGTGTTGGCCAAGCTGTGTTTTTCTTTTTGTTTCAAGCGGCTCTCGAGGCGCCGACTCAAGTGGGAACTGTCGGCATTACGCTGCTTCAGCTTTTTCAATTCCTCTTTGGCATCGTCGGCGCCATTTTCTATCTGCGCCGCGGGCGAAAAGTATTGAAACATGCTAGCGCAAACTAAAGGCATTGTTCTTAAGACCACTCGTTATGGCGAGGCGGATCTTATCGTCTCGATTTTGACGGCCGAGGGTCTGCGTCTTCAGTTGTTCGCACGATCAGCATTAAAGAGTAAAAAAAGATTCGGCGGCGGAGTGCTTGAGCCGACGCGCTATATTCAAGTGTCTTACGAAGATCGCAGGTCTCGGCTGGGCGGGGAGTCGGATCTGCACTCTTTACGTGAAGCAAGTATCGTCGAATCTTTTGAGGGATTGAGAAGTGATTACGCGAAACTTGAACTTGCACTCTCGCTTCTTCAATCAGTTCATTCCATCGTGCGGCAAGGGGACTCGGGCTCGCCCGAGCTTTTTAATCTTTTAGGAAATGCTCTTCGCGCGATTCAAATATCGTCCGAGCTTACAAGACTACGAGTCCATTTCGACATTCGCCTTTTGGCCTCTCAGGGAGTTCTTGAGATCGAAGGTGAGGCCGCGCAATTGGCGGCTCTCTCGATTGGAAGTCACGCCGTGGATGAACTCTCGTCAATTGATTGGCGAAGCGTCGGCGCGATGGCCACACAGCAGCTGCGCTCTTATGTCGAGTCCGGCGCCGTTTAATCCGGATTTCTTTTTTTAAAAAACTTCGGTGGCTGAAAGCGTCGCCATCAGATTAAATTTTTTGTACTGATTGGCTTCCACGTTGGAGGTGTTCATCGTGTACGTTCCTGTTAGGCCCAACATCAGCTTCTCGGTCCACGGTCGACTGAGTCCAAGTGTGACAGTGGCACTGTTGTCGACACGGCCATTGGAATTTTCTGGGTACGTTAGTAAGTAGTAACTGAGCTTTGAAAGGACTGTCGTGTCCCATTTCCAAGGGAAGACATAGCCTGCACCCAGGTCTATACGGTTAAAGACGCTGTTTTTGCCAAGAGCCGCATTCGAAGTGTAAGAGACATCGCTCAATATCAGCTGCTTCTTATCTTCCAAGAAATTGATGTTTGACCACGTGAGCTTAGTTTTGAGCGCGCTCGAATTGTTGTCGCCCGTTGATGATGTGAGGGCTGACGTATCTTGCCGAAGATCGACATTCACATTCATGTACCAGCGCTCGTTCATCACGAAAAGATTTTGAAACCCGATAAGGGCCGAGTTGTAGATCGCTTTCATTTCGTTATTTTCGATGCTCATGTAGGTCATCTCGTAGCCAGGCACAAAATCGAACTTGTAACCTTTCCCGCGAAAGACGCCCTTGTAGGTCCACGGAAGCGTGAGGCCAACAATCGTAGGGTCCGCGTTCGCTAATGACTGCGTTGATTGAAAGTCGGTTCCGACCGAGTACATTGTCATGACATCAAGCTGGGCTGCGAACTCGCGGTTCTCTTCGTAAAGTGGGCGATAGCGAGCCGAGCCCACTAAAAGCGTGCGGAACGCTTCAAGGTTGGTGACGGTACCGCGGTCGCGGTCCGAGTCGGACGAAAGCAGGACGTTGTCGTCGTAGAGAGCTCCTAAAGTTCCGCTGAGAGTCCAGCGCTTCGCTCGTTCCGCGTCGAACTGTTGTTGGCGAAGAATGTTTTCAAGATAAGCCTCAGCGCGTTCGTCCAAGGCGGGATCTTTGGATTGATCAAGGACCGCTTGAAATTCAGTTCTCGCTTCGGGCCAGCTCTTCTTTTCAAAGAAAACAAGTCCACGGTAAAAGTTGGCCGACGGGGAAATTTCGACATCTTTTGCGTCGACGACTTTTCCGAAAGCAGCAATCGCGTTCTCAGAGTTTTTCAAGCGATAGTAGTTGAGGCCGCGATAAAAATCTTTTTCAACTACGTTAACGCCTTTTCCATCGGCGAGATCTAGATAAACAAGCGAGCGATTGTATTCATCGAGCTTATAAAGAGTAACACCGTACTGAAAATAGTAACTTCGGTTGGTGGGGTCGAGTTCGACAGCTTTGTCGAAAGAAGATTTCGCCTCTGTGTATCTTTCCGCTCGGTAATCGATCATTGCCTGATCGGCAGCGGCCTGAGCTTGCGTTTTTCTCGCGGCTCGCTGGGCGGGAGTCAGCGCCGAGAAGCTTTGAATCAGTTGCGAAAGCCTTTGCGACTCGATTTGTCCTAAGCGGACGCGTTCGGCCAGATCGCGGCTCAGTTTTTCGAATTCAGCACGGTCCGCAAGGGCCGCTGTATCGACGGTTTGGTCGCGTTCACTCAAGGCGCCTGGATTGACCGGCTGACCTCTTTGCGCGGTTTTCCCTTGAAGCGCCTGAAGTAACTGTTGTTCCGATTGAAAGGCTCGGTACGCAGTTCGCGCCTGCTCGACATTATCGAAGAGTTCGATGTTCTGGAGTCCTGAGACTGGATCTTTTCGCAAAACAAAGGGAAGCCTTCGCAATTCTTTTGAATCGATCATTTGCGAAATTTTTCTGCGACCAGCAACGTCGGCGAGAAGTTTCTGTGGGGGTGCGTAGAACTCAAGTCGAAGGCTCTCGATATTCCTCCAGTTGATAGAGTACGTACCCGAGAACGAGGCCGAATCAGGTGCTGACTCTTCGGCCTGAATCTGAACGATTCGACCCGTCGTGCCTTCTCGTAAGAAAATAATCGCTTCGTCAATTTTGGTCGCGTCCGAATTCCAATCGCGGCGGCCGTAATTCAAACGGATCGCACTTTTGCTATCGATATTAATTCCGCTCTTACGAGGAATTTTTTCGATTTCATCGTCCGCGCCAGGGGGAACGCTCTCGTCCGTCGCCGCTACTTTCGCGGCGTCTGATTTCAGAGCGTCAGTGGGTCGCACTTGTTTCGTTCCAGCTTTTCGCTGAGGAAATTTTTTGGGCGGAGTTTGTGCCTCGCCGACATGGCTCGATAGAAAGATTGCGCTCACCGCGATCAGGGATTTAACAAACGGGGGGCCAAACTTTGACAATATCGAAGGCATGCAACCGATCCTCTCGCTGAGAACTCTAGGCTCGTAACGATTCTAACGGTGCAATGAAAAGAAGAGAAACGATTGCTCACGAATAGGTGAACGCCTCGACTGTTCGCGAGGCCTTACTGGGGAAGGATAATTTTGATATTTACTTTTCCAGGTCCAGTTTCCAGCTGCTGACGAACAAGTTCTGACGCTGGAATTGGCGGCGGTGTCGGCGGAGGAGGTGGCGGCATGACTAGATTCGGTCCACCACCGATATTCGCCGGAAAGCGATCCGGTGCTTTGCCGAGGTCTCCGCTTGTTACCATGCTACCGCCGGGGCGAACGGGCGACACGGCTGTCTCTGATTTTGGTCTTGTCGCGAGGCCTGAACCGCCACCGGTGGGCGCCGAACCTGATCCTGATGCCGAACCTGAAGCAGAACCGCTCGCAGCTGAAGCTCCCCCGGATTCGCCACGTTTGTTGCCACCGTCGGTGCTTCCGTTCGAAGTGCCGTTCGAGCCTCCGGCAGTAGTCGAACTTCCACCCGGCGGATTTTCAGATGTCTCTCTTTTTGGGCCATCCGAGTTTCCTCTGGCTTCTTTCTTTCCGTCATCGCGCTTTGGCTCGGTCACCGCGGGTGCGCTCTCTTGTGCCGGCGCGTCTTTCTTGATGCCGGCAATATCACCAGAAGACTCGACGTTCATTTTTTCCATCTCTTTTGATGGAACGGGTTTTGGTGGAGCCGGCGGCGCGCCAGGCAAAGCTTCAGTCTTTTGACCAGCACCAATCGAGACTGCGCCAAGAATTGTTCCGCCAGGACCTGCGCGTCCAACATCAACGCTTCCTTTAAACGTCACGACTTCCGTCTTGCTCGTTTTGCGATCGAAGCTGGTTAAGAAGTCAGTTCCTCGGACACCGGCGACAGCACTCTTAGTTTTAACTTGGAAAGTGTTGGCCTGACCGTCTTTGGCTTTGTCGTTGTACATGTTCTCTTCGCGCGTGGCCGAGCGGACTTTTCCGTAAAGTACGTTCAGCATAACTTTCTTTTTATTGTCCGCTGGTTTGTACTCGTACACTTCAAGCTTAATTCGCGACTCTGGCGAGATGTTGAGTTCGTTTCCATCTTCCATTTTTACTTTTGCGCGCGACTGAAGGCCCGCGATAATTGTGTCGCCTTGGCAGACTTTGGCGCCAGCCGCTGCGGTCGAAACTTTTCCGCCCACGGCGCTTTCGATTTTCACGTCGCCTTTGGAAACAAGAATTTCACCACACGCCGCCCACAGTATTTCAGGTGCGATCAGCAGAGTGCCGGCCATCGCAAGGCTGCGAAGAAGACCCAATGAAAGTACTTTAGACGAGAATGGATTCGACATTTCAATGCTCCCAGCCCCATTGGGCCCGGTACAAATTTGGTCGTATTCGACTGGATTCTCATCGGAATTTGAAGGTTCAAACTTGATTAACCTGAAGCGTTCGTCTCACTTCGGTACGCGCGCGACTATTTTTGAGACGCCGCCGGTAGCGCTATCTTGAGCTCTATTTGGCGGTGCTAATTATTTAGAATTTCTTTTGCGGCAACAAGGAGACCGTCGGCATAGATCGTCGGACGAGCTTCTTCGGGTGCATCTTTTGGAACGGCTTCGGTCCCGATCAGAAGAACTGTCTTGCAACCGGCGCGAGCGCCAGCGATCACATCGCTCACGCGGTCGCCAATCATCCAACTCTTTGAAAGATCGACGCCGTGATCTTTAGCCCCCTGAAGAAGCATCCCGGGTTTAGGCTTTCGCATCGGGTGCTCGCTCTCAACAGAGTAAGCCGCATAATAAACACCGACGAACTCAACGCCGTGCCGTTCGAACTCTTTGCGAATCCGGCGGTGTGTTTCGTCAAGATTTTCAATCGTCACCAAACCCCGCGGCACGCCGCTCTGATTGGTCACAATAATAAACTGAAAGCCCGCGTTCTTTAATAGGACCAGAGCTTCGAAAACATCGGGCAGATATTCGATTTGATCGGGGTCATTGAGATAAACTTTGTCGATGATGAGCGTGCCGTCGCGATCGAGAAAAACTGTCTTTTTCATCTAGGTCTGGGAGTAGCGCTAAGTCGCCGATCCGGTCAAGAAACCTTGGCCGCAGACCTCTGTTTTTAGCCGCACTTATTTCGATGGAGTTTTTAAGGGATGATGGGCTTCGAGCGTTCTCGCAAGGTCATCGATACCGACGTGGGTGTAACGGCTGGTCGCCTGCAAAGTCGCGTGCCCCAGCAGTGCTTGCAGAACACGCAAGTTCGCTCCTGATCTTAATAGGTGAGTGGCATAACTGTGCCGAAGGGCATGCGGATGAAGAGGCTTAAGAAGCCCCGCACCGGCCCCGGCCCGACGGACGAGATCGTAAGCCATTCGAGTTGAAAGAGGTCTTTCGCCGAAAAGATATTTCTCCGCGGCTGCGTCGCCAGATGTTGTTCGAAGGAAAGACCGCAGTTCATGAACGGCCAAAAGAGTGAGCTTCGGAAGAGCGACGATTCTTTCTTTCGCCCCCTTTCCAATCACGCGACACGTACCCCTCGTCTCATCGATATTTTTATTTTCAATCTCGCACGCTTCCGAGACGCGAAGTCCGCCGCCGTAAAGAAGTGCGATCAAAGCCAGCGTTTGAGTGGCCACATGAAGTTCGACGGTGTCGCCCAATTCGCGAGCTTTATTCACTTGAGCTTGAGTCGAGCGAATCAACGAGATGGCCTCATCGACACTCAAATGCTTTGGAAGTCGAAGCGGGACTTTGGGCGAGTGAAGAGTCGCCGAGATGTCTCTTTCGGTGAACCCTTCCCTGTGGAGCCAGCCGAGGAAGCTCTTCATGGTGGCGGTCTTACGATTGCGGCTTGCTGGACTTAAGGGGCCCCAACGGGCCTGTGCCTGCTTAATAAGCACGTTCATTTGGGTCAGTTCGGACTCAGAAAGTGGGGCCTTGGGGCGGTCCGCAGACCCGTTTAAAGTGACCCGTGAAAAATAAAATACCTGCTCGAGGTCGACTTTATACGCTCTTAACGTGTGGTCCGACGCCGAATCTATAAATTCAAGTGAATACAAGTAGTTACGTATGAATTCAAGACCCCTCGGCCAGGCCTCTTTTTGAGGTGGCGACGACTTTAAAGGGGTCTTAGACTGTAGTTTTTCCCGCGATTCTTTCATTCGATAGCAAAAAGTTCCTTGCATTTATTTCCGCAACGCGTTACAACCTCTCTCGACACGCTGTCCCAAAATGAGACGGCGCGACAAAGAATAACGAAAGAGGCTGAACGTATGTCGCAGTTTGAAAACACTCCGATTCTCCCCGGTGCTGCTCTTCCAGTTGGTGGCAACTCAACTAATCCTGGTCCTCTTTCGGGTGCTCAGCACCAAAAGACTTTGCAGGACACGGCGATTGGTTCGCACTCGTCAGGCGATAAAACTATCGTCTACAAGTCCGAGGTCATGCGTCAGCTCATGAAAATGATCGACCGCGTGTCTCCATCTACAGCTACTGTACTCGTTCTTGGTGAATCGGGAACTGGTAAAGAGCTGATCGCTCGCGCAATTCATGAGCGTTCGAATCGCCGTAACAAGCCTTTCGTCGCGATCAACTGCGGAGCACTTCGCGAAACTCTTCTTGAGTCAGAGCTTTTCGGTCACGAGAAAGGCTCCTTCACGGGCGCTTACACTCGAAAGATCGGTCTTGCGGAAGCCGCGAACGGTGGAACTTTGTTCCTCGACGAAATCGGCGAGCTTTCTCCAGGAATCCAGGCGAAGCTTCTTCGCTTCGTTCAAGAAGGCGAAATCTTCCGCGTCGGTGGAAAAGATCCGATCAAAGTTGATATTCGTTTGATCTCGGCGACAAACCGAGAGCTTGATGCGGAAGTTTCTCGCGGTAATTTCCGTGAAGATCTTTACTATCGTATCAACACAATCACAGTGAACTCGCCACCTTTGCGTCGTCGTAAAGAAGATATCCCACTTCTTGTGGAGTATTTCTTGGCTCGCGGTCAAAACCGAATTTTGAACCGTGGTCGCGCGATGAGCGAAGACGCGATGAAGATCGTGACTCGTTACGACTGGCCGGGAAACATTCGTGAACTTCAGAACGTTTGCGAGCGACTGCAGATCTTGGCCGATGGTCACACGATCATGCCAGGTGATTTGCCAGAGAACATTTTGAACCCCGAGCAAAAAGTCACAACAGATGACTACGATGCAACGGTCACTCTCTATGAACTCGAGAAGCGTTATATCTTGAAAGCTCTGAACTACTTCGACGGCAATAAAACACAAGCCGCGAACGCGCTCGGAATCACAATCAAGACGCTTTATAACAAGCTGCACGAGTACGGCGAATTCGAAAAATACGCCGTCCATTCGAAACCTAAAGTTTAGAAGTTACTCGGTTCGTCCGACCGAAGGTCGGCGTACCGCCGAACGCAGAAGCGGTGCGTCTGACCAAAGGTCGGCATACCGCCGAACGCAAAACCCGCGCGTCTGACCGATGGTCAGCGGAAAAAGCTGGCCGACCAGGTCGGCTTTTTCCTTTTTAACGGTTTAGATTCCTTGGAGAGAAAATGAAGCTTCAACAGGTTTGGATTGTCAGCGCCGCTGCAGCTTTAGTTCTTTCGTCAGGTGCGACGGCTCACGCAAATCTGCTCGAGAGTAAGACTGCCACTACGTTCCACGGAGAGGGCTTCATTTCAACTTCGATGGATGGTGACGACGTCACCATGATGGAAATTTCTCCCAGCGGTCCCGCTTTTTCGGAAAAAGAAATCCCGGCCCAAATCGGTGTGGTCGTCGACCTCGTGCGGGGTGAAATGGTGCTGCGGGTTCTGGCCAACAAAGATTTGTTCCCAAATGTTTCCACGACAAGCAGAACTGAATCTTACGATCAGCAGTGGTACTGCTCAGGTCTGACGGTTACCGAACAAACAACAAAGCAGTACATCCCATCCAAAGATTTAGGTCGCACCGGAGCAAGAGCGATGATTGCTCCTGTCGCACCAACCGTTGTGTACAGAGCTCTTTGCGAACTCAAAAATGGCAAGAGGGCTAAAACGACCGAGCGCACGATTCGACTGACTTCGAATGCCGGTGGTTTTGTCTTAGTCGTTCAAGAAATCATTTACCCACAAAATAAGGACGATAATTCGTTTCCCGATTACGACGTTATGTCCGGCGGACCCCTTCGCAAGGTCTCCAAATAGCGACCCCTTCGGCCAACCTCCCAAGGCCTCACGAGAAAAAAAGTTACCGGGCTTGGAAACTCTTGCCGGATCCAAACTGCTTTTTGCTCCTGAAATCGTCCGTTTTTGCCCGCGCCGCCATCTCAGCATGCGTTTGGGCGTAAAATAGAGTTAAGCGGTGCTTTGTCTGAAGCGCGACCCGCGGTCGCGAAAGGAGCACAGTGAAGCGTCGTCTATTTCTGAATTTTTTTGTCGGATCTCTTTTCGCTCTTTGCTTAGGCGGAGTTCTGTCGGCAGCCGCACAAACGGCCTCAGGCCCGGCGCCGTCCGCGAGTGGCGAGAACTACGTTGAATTTTTAATCGGTGACCGGACTGAGAAAACGCGCATGTGGGGTCACGTTTCACTTCGTGTCGTGGGTGGTGGCGTCGATCAGATCTTCGATTTTGGTCGCTACGGAAAGATGTGGGGGAGAAAAGATTCGGCCGAAGGCGAGCCCATCTTGCGAGTTTGGAAGCCCGGGCAATTTACGAACTATCGCAACTATCATCTGAAAGATGGGGGCACCACTCTTCGGTACCGCTTCGCTTCAAACGCTGAACGCAATTCTCGAATTCTTGGTTACTTCGGCCGCATGACCAACGGCGCTCGCAAGACTTACGACAACGCGCAAATGACAGCTTACAATTCGAACTACAAAAACTTTCACGCTGTCGAAGTGAATTGTGTCACGGTGGCCATTGACGCTTTCATGGCGGGCTTTCCTGAATACGACGTCAACAATGCGGCTTACGCGAAAGCACGGACTCTTCAGTGGTTCATGCAGGGCGAAGCTCAGCAGTACATGTATGATGTGGATAATCGGCGTTGGAACCGCATTTGGTGGCCCCTTGATTTGATGGCGCTGCTTGATGAACGCTTCGTAAAAAAAGGCCTCGCAGGGTTATCTCGACTGTAGCTCGACATTTTTCGTTCAACGGAAACGTCCCTAAAATAAAAAAGCCGAGGAGTGATCCTCGGCTTTTTTATTTTGAGCAAAAAACTAAATTAGTTTCTCTGAAAAGCTCTAGACGTAACCTTCGTCATCGTCTTCTTCTTCATCGATGACAACGGCGCCTGCGTCTTCTTCGTCATCGAAATCATCAGCTTCCTCATCGGTAGGCTCTTTGACTGCATTTTCGTCGAGTTCGTCTTCGCCGACACCTGCGTCTTCGATTTCAAGAGTTGTCTCGTCCATGTCGTCGTCTGCATCGTTGTACGACTTCGTTGGCGGAACGTAAGGAACTACTTTTTTAACAGCGGGCTTCGCTGCTTTTTTCGCGGTCGCTTTTGGCGCAGCTTTTTTAGTGGAAGCCTTGGCCGCTTTCTTAGTTACTTTTTTGGTCGTCTTTTTTGCGGCTTTTTTCGTCGCTTTTTTTGCGGTCGACTTTTTGGCAGCTTTCGCTGTTTTCTTCGTCGCTTTTTTAGTGGTTTTTTTCGCGGCTTTTTTAGCCGATTTCTTAGTCGCTTTTTTCGTAGATTTTTTTGCTGGTTTCTTTTTGGCCATGTTCGTTTTCCCCCGAGTCAATGCTGCTAAGTTTGAATGCATCTTGGGGCGGAAGGCAACAACGACCGTAAGACAAGCGCGAAATTTTCGCGCCGTCCGATAACTCACAGGTGAAACCATAGAGGTTGCTTGGGGCGGTCAGTCTTAAAGAAGGTCGTCGATCGCCCGCGACAGGTCGTCAGGTAGCGCTATCGAAAGAAAGAATCCGCCATCAAAGCCAGTTTTGGCCGGAATTGACGTGAAGTATCCGAACGTTCGAGTCCGAGCTTCGTCGCGGATCGGCAGCGTCAATCGAAGGTAGGGGTCAAACTTCGTAGCGACAAAGACTCCAACCACCGTGGGGCTTAAGTAGAGAGCACCTCGAAGGTTGCCGGACCGGCTAAAGGACATTCCGATCGACGGAAGCTCACCCTCGGGAATGGCCGGCAGCCGGTCTCCATTGGGGAGACGGCTGGTGGGAAGGGAATCCACACCTTTCAGCACGCTAGCCAAGGGAAGGCGCAAGACAAGGGAAGAGGTGCCATCCGGGTTCATTTCAATTCCAACCGTCGCTCCTGGAATTTCGCGAATGGAAACCGGAATTTCGGCTCCGATTTGGAGTCCCGCAATGAAGGGGACTTTGACGACAAGTGTTTTAGTGGCGCGGTCGATTTCGACGACTTTCGATTGATCGAAGCGGCCGCCATTGATTGTGCCGTCCATCTGTACAGCTTCCCACCCAGGAGACGTGCCGGTGCCGTCGCCACTTCCACCAGGGGGAACATCCGAAGCGCAGTTACCAACGGTGCACGATGAGAGAGCTTTTCCAGCTTCAAAGCCCGAAGAGCAGGCCGACGAAACTGCGGCGGCGCACAGGAAGGTCGCGACACGGAGAGAGAGTAAGCATTGTTTTCCAAGTTTCATTCTGTGCTCCAATTTTAAATTCATCCAACACCGAACAGATCGGTGCCCTGAAGACAGGCCTTGAGTCTAAATCTTTGAAATCACTGGGAATAAGTTAGACACTTTTCTCAACTTCGCAAGCCTGGGGCACGTCCGTCAGTGAGGCCTCGGAAATCAGGTCGCAGTGCTCAGCGGATAGTCACACCGTCACACTCGTCACAAGTTTGTGACGAAATCCTCACCCAGCCCTCGAACAGCTGACCCACGGTCACGCCAACAAACAATGACCCACGGTCACTAAGCCACTTGACCCACGGTCACAAAAAAACCGCAGCCCCATAAAGGAGCTGCGGTTTTGCTTCATCTTAAACGGGCCGACGAAAAGTCAGCCCAGAGTGAAGTTCAGGATCAACCGATCCTTAATTCAAGGATCAACCGATTAGCTTAAGAGCCAACTGGTCTTTCGAGTTCGCCTGAGCGAGCGTCGAAGTCGCCGACTGAAGCAAGATCGAGTTTCGAGTCATTTCAGCTGTCGCACTCGCTACATCCGTGTCGCGAATTCGAGAGTTAGCAGCAGAGAGGTTCTCTTCTGTGACGCCCAAGTTCGTGATGGTTGATGTCAAACGGTTCTGAAGAGCACCGAGGTTGGCGCGCATTCCGTTCACGTTTGTTTGTGCTGTGTCCAAAAGACCGAGAGCCGTTTGGGCGCCTTCTTTTGATGTAAAGTCGAGACCCGCAAGACCAAGAGCATCGATCGTCGCTGTATTCTCGTTTCCGTTGTACGAAATGCGATCCGCGAAATCGTCGTTGTTGATACCGACTTGGAAATCGAAGCTTGGTGTTTGACCGTCGAGAAGACCTGTCGAGCCCCACTTTGTGACCTGCGCAATACGCTGCATCTCGCTCTTCAGCTGCTGAACTTCCTTGTTAAGGAATCCACGCTCGGTGTCGCCGATGGTGTCCGAAGCGGCCTGCATGCCGAGTTCACGAAGACGAGTTGTGATCGACGAAAGTTCGTTCAATCCGCCCTCTGCCGTCTGAACCATCGAAACGCCGTCTTGAGCGTTGCGAGATGCCTGACGAGTCGATCGAATCTGCGCCTTCATGTTTTCACTGATTGCGAGACCGGCGGCGTCGTCGGACGCTTTGTTGATTCGGCTTCCCGAAGCAAGTTTTGCCATCGATTCACCGATTTTCATCTGCGAATCACCTAAGTTACGCTGAGCATTTACTGACGCTACGTTTGTAGAAATACGAAAACCCATTTTAGAAATCCTCCGTTAAAAATTTACTTAAAAAAATCGTTCATTTGTTCCTCCCTGTTTCTGATTTCTGAAGTGAGCGAGCTCTTTTGAACAACTCATCTTTAGAAAACCGGCATCCAAGCCTGATCAGATTTGTACTTTGCTAGGCGATCGATCTTCGATCGCCGACAAAAATCCATGTACAACTACGTTCCTCTTCCTTGAAAGCCCCCTTTCGAACTTCTCTTCTGTCTGTTGCTAGAAAACTTTGACCAAGTTCTCTGGCACTCCTGCGCCCCTAGGAAATGTCAGAAACAATACATTCCCGACAGCACACTCATCGTCGCTGGGGATGGTTTCTTGACAGGACGTGAGTCGCGTTCCGAGCTTAGTGGCGAAGAGTTGACGGAGATTTGTGCTTTGGTCGCGTCGAGTCTCGTAGGAGAAACGCCGTCTTTCAGGCCGTGGGACTAGGTTTTGCTGGGCGCACGTCGGGGGAAATCGTTGGGTGTAGTGATGGCTCTCGACTCAGATCCTGTTGGATTTCGAGACGCTCGAGGAAAGGCTTGTGCGAAGATTTTAGCTAGGAAAGTGCTTCCGACGAGGAATTTTTCGAAGTGGCCTCGTCCGAGTTGGCTTGGATCGCGACTTCAAATCGCCGGAGCTCTCGCGCTATGAATTCAGGCTCATCTTCCATGATGTGGTGACCGGCCGTCGGGTGCGTGACGAGTGTCGAGTGAGGCACCAAGCGCCGCAAGTCCTCGCAACCGGCCTGTTTGACAAGGCGATCGCGAAGGCCGCGAACAATCAGGAGCGGTGTTGTGAGGTCGCGAAACAGCGCGGGCATGCGAGGATCGGCGAGAAGATGGAACGCCTTCATAAAGGCCGAACTCGACGCACCATTGTCGCGAAATGGTTCTTGGTAGAGCGAAATAAGCCCCGGTGTGATCAATTCTCGCCGAGCGATGACTTGTCCGACGGCGGCTCCGACGGTGGTTAAAGAATTGATCCGGTGAAACTTCTCGCCGTATTTTGCAAGAGGAAGAAGGACCATTGGAACGCGCTTGGGATCGACGGCCGGTGCCATCGCAAGGATACCGGTAAACAAAGAGTCCTCGTCCATTGCGGCTTTCAGCGCAATGGCTCCCCCCATGGAGCTTGCTAGAACCATGGGACGATCGAGCTTTAAAGCACTGACAATTTTCTCGAGGTGCCGTGCCTGTTCGTCCAGTGCGTAGCTAAGGAACTTCGGCTTGTCGCTGGACCCAAATCCAGGAAAGTCGATGCAGGTCACAGTGTGATCGTTGGAGAGCCAAGGGACAACTCGACGATAAATCATCATCGATGCGCCAATTCCGTGAAGGCAAATGACGTCGGGTCCGTGGCCACTCTGTCGATAAGCGACGCCCACGGGTTCCCCACTGGTCGATTCGATTTCGATTTTTTGTTTCGGTCCTAAGCGTCGGTCCAGGTCGAGCTCATCAGAGTCGCGAGCCATCTGAGCATCAAGAGCGGCCTGACGAAGGTCGCGCCACGTTCGGAAACGAACTAGCGCAAAAAAAACGACAAGCCCCGCGATGGCGAGCAGAAGAATCATTTGCACGACGGAATCTTTTGGCATTCGTTCTAATCAATCTCACAGAAGCGGCAAAAAGCCATGGTTCCCGTGAGATCGAACTCGGCCGCTTGTTCTGCGCGGGTGTGCAGGGGAGAGTAGCCCATCGTGCAGTGGTGGCGTTTTCGGTCGTAGTGACCACAATCATCGCAGAAGAAAGCCGGATTGTACTTCTTCAAATCCTCGGCGCGAACGCGGTCCATTCGAAGCCCGCGTTTGACGCGCTTATTTTGATAAGGACTTGGGGCTTTCGGCGTTGAATCGGTGGCGCTCATGCTTATCCTATTTTTGGTCCGACGAATTGACGGGTGCTAAAACGACCTCATGTTAGAGTTGTTCCGTTAAAGACTCAAGAATTCGCCAAAAAGGGGCTTCTCAATGAGCGAAATCGAAAAAATGACAGTGAAAGCTCAAGAAGCCATGCAGGCTGCGGCGAAACTGGCCGAGGATAGTTCACATTCGGCGGTTGAGCCGGAACATTTACTCTCGGTGCTCTTGTCGCAACCGGACGGTTTCGTTCCAAGCCTTGTGGCTTCAGCAGGGGCTTCCGTTGGTGCCTTAAAGCGTGATGTCGAGCAGGGTCTTTCAGCGCGGCCCGAAGTCAGCGGCGCGTCGAAGCGAGTTGTTGCAAGTCAGCGACTGGTGGCTCTTTTCAATCGGGCCGATGTCGAGATGAGAGCCCTCGGCGACAGTTTCATATCGACAGAACATTTTCTGCTGGGTCTTTTGCACGATTCAGCCCCACCAGAAATTGCCAAACTTTTAAAGTCCAACGGTCTCACTCGAAACAAAGTGGAAGCGGCGGTAGCGAAAATGCGCGGCGGAAAAAAAATCACAGACGATTCTCCCGAGAATACAATGGAAGCGCTCAAAAAATACGGGCGCGATCTGACTCAGGCCGCTAGCGACGGGAAACTTGACCCCGTGATTGGTCGAGATGAAGAAATTCGGCGTGTTATCCAAGTTCTCTCGCGACGAACGAAGAACAATCCGGTGCTGATTGGAGAACCCGGTGTCGGTAAAACGGCGATCGCGGAAGGTCTTGCACTTCGCATCGTCAAAGGCGATGTGCCGGAAGCGCTCAAGGGAAAAAAATTGATGTCGCTCGATATGGGAGCGCTGATCGCAGGAGCTAAGTATCGCGGTGAATTCGAGGACCGATTAAAAGCCGTCATTAAAGAAGTCACTGAAGCTCATGGTCAGATCGTTTTGTTTATCGACGAGCTTCACACGCTGGTGGGTGCGGGTAAATCCGAAGGTTCCATGGACGCTGGGCAGCTCTTGAAACCTGCGCTGGCTCGTGGCGAGCTGCGCTGTATCGGTGCAACGACGCTCGACGAGTACCAGAAGTACATCGAAAAAGATGCGGCTCTTGAACGCCGCTTCCAACAAGTCATGGTCAATGAACCCTCGATTGAGGATGCGATCACGATTTTGCGCGGACTGAAAGAAAAGTACGAAGTTCATCACGGAGTTCGTATTCGCGATTCGGCTCTTATTGCTGCAGTGAAACTTTCGCATCGCTACATCACGGCGCGATTTCTTCCTGATAAGGCCATCGACTTGATGGACGAAGCGGCCAGCCGTCTTTCGATTGAAATTGGAAGTGTTCCGGCAGAAGTCGACACTCTCGAGCGCGAACGCATGCAGCTTCAAGTCGAGCGCGAGGCCATGCGCCGAGAAAAAGATGAAGCGAGTGCTGAACGCCTCGAACTTATCGAAGAAGAGCTTGAGACGCTGGACTCTAAAATCGCGACACTTCGAAAGCAGTGGGAATCCGAAAAATTTGGAATTAATGAGCTTAAAAATACGAAAGAAGTCATCGATACTCTGCGGGTCGATATCGAACGCGCTGAGCGGACGGGGCAGCTCGAAAAAGCGGCTGAACTGAAGTACGGAAAGCTTCCCGAACTTGAGCGTAAGCTTAAAGCTTTAAACGATGAAGCGGACACGAAGCGTCCCACAGACAACCGTATGCTCCGCGAGGAAGTGGGCCCAGAGGAAATCGCTGAAGTTGTTGCGAAGTGGACAGGCATTCCTGTCACGCGAATGCTTTTGGCAGAGCAAGAACGACTTTTAAAAATGGAAGACAGTCTAAGAAAACGTGTCGTCGGGCAAGATCATGCGCTGACCGTCGTGGCCGATGCGATTCGTCGAGCTCGCGCCGAAATCTCGGATCCAAATCGCCCCGTCGGATCATTTTTGTTTTTAGGACCGACCGGAGTCGGGAAAACTGAAACAGTAAAAGCCGTTGCCGAATTTTTATTCGACACCGAGCAAGCTGTGATTCGCATCGACATGAGTGAATACATGGAAAAACATTCGGTCGCGCGCCTTGTCGGAGCGCCTCCGGGGTATGTCGGTTACGAAGAGGGCGGTCAGCTCACAGAGCAGGTTCGCCGAAAACCTTACTCGGTGATTCTTCTCGACGAGGTCGAGAAAGCACATCCCGATGTTTTCAACATACTTTTGCAGGTTCTCGACGACGGTCGACTCACGGATGGTCAAGGGCGCACGGTCGATTTTAAGAATGCAGTTCTGGTTATGACTTCAAACTTGGGATCACACGCGATTTCTGATCCTGATCTCACGCCCGAAAATCGAGAGACATTGATCAACGAGGCGCTTCGCGCTCACTTTAGACCTGAGTTTTTAAATCGGGTCGATGAAACTGTGATTTTCAATCAGCTCAAGCCCGATCAGATTGAAGGCATCGTCGGAATCCAGCTCGAGCTAGTCGTAAAACGACTGGCCGAGAAAAAAGTCGAACTGGTGTTTTCAAGCGAGGCGCGAAAGTTTTTGGCGAATCGAGGTTTTGATCCGGCCTACGGCGCGCGGCCGCTCAAGCGCGTGATCCAAAGCGCAGTTTTGAATCCGCTAGCAAAAGAGCTTATCGCCGGGCGAATCAAGGGCGGCGAAAAGGTCACTGTCGTCTCGAAGCTAAAAGGTAAGGACGAGGCTCTGGCCTTCGAAACAGAAGCGATTCATTAGGCTCGAAAACGTCCTCCAGTCTGGAAATAATGACAATCAGGCCGCGCCAAAGACCCGCTCTTCCGACCGGAACCATAGATCTCTCGGCACGAGATGAGCACAGCTCGTCCGTATGAAAAATCGAACGGATTTCAGATTCTTCTTGGGGGCTCTCGCTCTGTCCGTCTTTGGACTGAGCTTCCTCGCCCCGACGTCGGCCCTCGCTCAATCCGAGCTTCCAGGCATATCCGGTGACGTCGGAATGTCCCAGAAAAGCACCTCCGTTTATCGACGCATCAGCCGGCGCGCCCTGCTCTCGCTCCAAGAAAACAAGGATTCGTTTTTTGTATTCGGAGAAGGCGAGACAACACCGCTTGCGACCCGACTCGAGTTCGAAAAATTCTGCATGGACACTGATCACAGCGATGTCGTTTCGTGGCAGACGAAAAACTCCAACACTGAAAACAAGCAACGGCGGATTACAAAAATCACCTTTTCTTGTGTGCTCGACAGTGACTACCCAAGGATAAAAGAGCGACTGTTTGTTTTTACTTTTGAAGTCTCCGGCGCTTTATCCTCGCGCTCGAGCGACCCTTCCGTTGATCCTTTGATTGGTGAAGCGCCTCGTTTGGCCGACATTCAAATCGCGGCGGCAGATATTGCGGACGCAACGGCGGCGGACTTTGACAAAGCGTTCGCGGGCTCTTCGGCCTCCGTCCTTGGGACCCCTGCTGGAAAAGTAGCAGTCGCTATCTCGGGCGCTGTGCTCTCAACCGGAACCACAGCGAGCGAGGCAGAGGCTCAATCAAAAGCAGCCGCCCCATCGAAATCGATAACTTCTGTCGGTAAAGATGCACTTTTAGCAGGACTGGGGGCAGCGCTCAGTCACTTTGTGTTTGATGTTGCTCCGGCCTCATCCGGCCTCTCGGGCGGTGCCTTATCCATCGTCGTGGAAGACCTCCAGCAAAAGCACCGTAAGGGCTTTCCACCCGCGTTCTCGTCCACAGGTCCCAACCGCTTGAATCGGAATGGACAAAGACCGGTCACGGTTTACCTGACTTTCAAATTCTAGAGCCAAATACGCCCTGGGGATTGACTCGAAAAGGGTGCCCCCACCATAGTGCGTCCTATGTTCTCAGGCATTGTCGAAGAAAAATCGAGCATCGTTCGCGTCGTCGAATTGATACCGGGCCGCCTCGTGCGTGTTTGGGTGTCCAAGCCCAAGTCGTTCAACGACCTTGCGCTGGGCGACTCCGTGGCCAACGATGGCGTCTGCTTAACTGTCGAGGCTGTCGCTGACGATACGATTCAATTTGCAGTTGCGGCCGAAACGCTCGCTGTAACGAATTGGAAAAAAGCTGTTTCCGAGGGGCCTGAGAGTTTGGTGGGTCACGTCGTGAATCTTGAACGCAGTCTTCGTTTTGGCGACCGCATTCACGGGCACCTTGTCTCAGGACACGTGGATGCTGCGGCTCGCGTTGTTCGGGTTGAGAATTTTGGAGAGACACGCACACTTGACGTTGAAATCCCAGAGGCCCTTCGTTCCATGGTTTGGAAAAAAGGAAGCTGGGCATTGAATGGCGTCAGCCTCACGGTGAATTCCGTGGAGGCCGGAATCGCATCGCATGGACTCATTCCCGAAACACTTCTCCGCACGAATCTTGGCTCTTTAAAAGAAGGCGATCTGGTGAATGTTGAAGTGGACCCCTTCGCGCGTTCGGTCGCACATTCTGTCGATACTTACCTGCAAGAAAAGTTAGGCCTGCAAGAAAAGTTAGGAAAGAAGATCCAATGAACTCTGCAAAAATGAACTCCATCGAAGAGTTAGTGGCCGAGATTAGATCTGGGCGCATGGTTGTCCTCATCGACGATGAGGATCGCGAGAACGAAGGCGATCTTGTGCTCGCTGCGGATTTCGTGACCCCTGAAACCATTAACTTCATGGTGAAAGAGGCGCGTGGATTGGTGTGTCTTTCACTGACGCAAGACCAGATTGAGCGACTTGAGCTTCCGCAGATGGTTCGAGAGGATTCAAACTTAAGTCCCAACAAAACGGCCTTCACCGTCAGTATCGAAGCTTCGAAAGGAATCAGTACGGGAATTAGTGCGGCGGACCGTGCGCACACGATCCGTGTGGCGAGTCGGCTCGATGCAAAGCCAAGCGATGTGATCACGCCGGGCCATATTTTTCCGATCCGCGCAAAAGATGGCGGAGTCTTAAAGCGCGCGGGCCACACCGAAGGAAGCATCGACCTTTGCAAGCTCGCGGGACTTAGCCCTGCGGCTGTCATTTGCGAGGTCATGAACGACGATGGAACGATGGCCCGTGTCGGAGACCTTCGAGAGTTTGCAAAAAAGCACGATTTGAAAATTGGTACGATCGTTGACCTCATCCGCTACCGACTCGAAAACGAATCGTTGGTCGAGGAAGTCGCGACCGCGAAACTTCCCAATCGGTTTGGTGAAGATTTTAAAGTCCGTGCGTTTCGAAGTCTCCTCGATGGAACTGAACATCTGGTGCTGCAGCTTGGTGACTTATCAAAAGGTGAACCATCGATGGTCCGCGTTCACTCCGAGTGTATGACCGGCGATGTGTTCGGAAGCACGCGCTGTGACTGCGGACCTCAGCTTCACAAAGCGATGGAGATGATCTCCAACGAAGGGCGCGGAGCCATTCTTTATCTTCGTCAGGAGGGTCGGGGCATTGGTCTTGTGAACAAGCTTCGCGCTTATGCACTTCAAGACGGTGGACTCGACACAGTCGAAGCGAATGCTCACCTGGGATTTCCGCCGGATGCCCGAGACTACGGAATTGGCGCACAGATTTTGCGAGCGATTGGCCTTAGAAAAATCAGACTTTTGACAAACAATCCGGCCAAGCGAGTTGGGTTGAAAGGGTACGGAATCGAAGTCGTGGGGCGCGTTCCGCTTGTCGTCGAAACTCACGCCAACAACGCCGAGTACATGAAAGTGAAAAAAGACAAGATGGGTCACGTTTACGATTCGGTCGAGGATTGATCGATGCGGCGAACGGCAAAGCAAAAACAAAAAGACTCCGCCATCACCAAAGCTGCGAAACCGGCTAAGGGCAAAGCCTCAAAAGCGCCGCCATCGATTCGTGGGTCCCTTGACGGCGCGAAACTTCGAATCGGCATCGTAACGGCCAGATTTAATAGTGACATCACTTCGGAGCTCGAAAGCGGCGCACTTCGGACGCTTGTGAAGCTGGGCGTTCGCTCCAAAAACATCCGCTGTGTTAGCGTTCCAGGTGCCGTCGAGATAACGGTCGCCGCGCAAGCCCTTCTTAAGTCGGGGTCCGACGCCGTGATTGCTCTTGGCTGCGTGATTCGGGGCGAGACCACTCACTACGAATCGGTGGTGGGGGTGGTGGATCGCGGTTGCACCCACCTTCAACTGGAAACAGGCCGACCTGTTGTGTTCGGTGTTATTACGACGGAAAATAAAGAGCAGGCGCTTGATCGCATCGGTGGCCGACACGGTCACAAGGGCGAAGACGCTGCCGAAGTCGCTGTCGAGATGGCGAATCTCCTGAAAGATAAAACCTTTAGAAAATAGGGAGTGCGTTGCTCAACCAGCTTGCGCCGAAGGAATTTAAAAAACGAAAGAGAGAGATCGCACTGATCGTCGGTCTTTCAATTCTTTTCGTTGTGCTGACGCTGGTTGAATTTAAGCTGGTCGGCATTAGTCAGCAGCTTCCATTTGTTCACTCGATTTTTTTCTTTGGCCTCGTAAACTTTAATATCATTCTTCTTTTGCTTCTGTTTTTTCTCATTTTTCGAAACGTCGTAAAGGTTTTCGTCGAGAGCAGCGGGAAGATTGTCGGGAGTTCGCTCAAAGGGAAGTTGATCGCGGCTTTTGTTGCCTTCGCGTCCGTACCTACGGCGCTTATGTTTCTGGTTTCTGTTTTCTACATCAATTCGAGTTTTGATAAGTGGTTCTCGGTGCGAATGGCGTCGGTTCTTAAGAATTCACTTGAGGTGAATCAAGAGTACGTTTTTTCGAGCAAGAAAAAGAATTTCCACTTCGCAAAGCTCATTGCTCAAGATCTTAAAAAAGACTCTTCAAAGCCCGCGTCCCGCATCGTGGACGCTGCACGCACAAGATTCAGCCTGGACGCGGTTGAATACTATCCAGGTGTTTTTGCCGCACGAGTCGTCTCGCTTTCAAGTGATGAAACGATTCCGATGATTCCGCCGGTCTCACTTGAATTTTTGAGAAATGGGATTTCAGCGCGCGCGGAATCAAGCACCATCCACCACTTTGGTGAAGGAAATCTGGTGCGGGTCATTGTTCCAGTGGATCGGCGCTCCGAGCGCGGGGCTCTGGTCGTATCAACCTTTATTCCGATATCACTGATATCTAAGATCGATGACATTTCGGCGGCGCACGAGGAATTTCGAAACGTGAATCCGCTCGAGTACCCGATCAAATCGATCTATCTCGTGATTCTCTCGTTGATGACCCTTGTTATTTTACTGTGCGCGACGTGGTTCGGATTCCACTTGGCGCGGGAACTTTCCATTCCGCTCGAGCTTTTGGGATCGGCGACAAAGCGAATTGCCAAAGGGGACTACCAGCCGGTCGGGATTCGCTCGGGCTCAAAAGAAGTGAACCATTTAGTTGCAAGCTTCAATCAGATGGTTGGGCACTTAGATCGGTCCAAGCGCGAAGTTCTTGAGGCCAACCGTAACCTCACTAGCACGCTGGAGCAGCTTGACGAACACAGCCGCTATGTTCAGGTCGTGCTTTCACATGTCACGACCGGCGTCGTTTCTGTCGATCAAGAAGAGCGAATTACAACAATCAATCAGCACGCGGCTCAGCTTCTGCAAATCGACGCCGATCGCTATGTTGGACTCGCCGTAAAGGATGTTCTAACGCCCGAGTACTACATTTTGTTTCAAGAGCTTTTGGCGCAAATGCGAACGCACGGCTTCGTGAATTTTCAGCGTGAACTTCGCATTGAACTCGAAGGGCGATCGATTCCGCTTCAAATGAATCTTGCGCTGCTTCAAGATGACCGCGGCCAGGATCTGGGAAAAGTTTTGGTCTTTGATGATCTGACGATGCTCCAAAATGCTCAGCGGGCTGCGGCATGGACCGAAGTCGCACGTCGAATTGCTCACGAGATCAAAAATCCGCTGACGCCGATCAAGCTTTCGGCTCAGCGTCTTGAGAAAAAATTCGGTGCACAGATTCAAGATCCGGCATTTTCATCCTGCATCGGCATGATCATTCGCCAGACCGATGATCTCAAGCGACTCGTGAACGAGTTTTCTAATTTTGCAAGGCTTCCGCAAACCCGCACTGTGACGGCGTCGCTTTCGAAAGTCGTCGACGAAGCCGTTGTTATGTTTAGCGAAGCCCACCGAATGCATTTTACGGTCGATCAAGATTCCACTCTTCCAGAGTTTCGGTTCGATCCAGATCAAATTAAACGAGTTCTGATCAATTTGCTCGACAACGCCGTCGCGGCTGTCGCCGAAATTCCTGATCCACGCATTTCAGTTCGAACGCAGTTCGACAGCACGCTCAAATTGGTTCGAATATCCATCAATGATAACGGCGCAGGAATTCCGGTCCAGGATCGTGATCGCGTCTTTGAGCCTTATTTTTCCACCAAAGAGAGCGGAACCGGATTGGGCCTGGCGATCGTCCGGCGCATTGTGGAAGATCACAACGGTTTCATCCGGGCGCTGCCAAACGAACCCCATGGAACTCGCATTCTTGTCGAGCTTCCGGTGACAGATCTCGATGCTGCGGCGTCTTTGGAACGCTCTGCGCTTCGCCAAGCCAACGGGCAATCTTGAAGTCCGAAGAGTCCGATGCTAGGATTCTAAGGACCTCCAGCCTCTGACTTCCGGTCTCGAAAGGACAATCTAGTGAGCTCTTCTTCGGCCCTCAGCGCACCGGCCGGTGCGAAAATTCTTGTGATCGATGATGAATCAGCGATTCGAGAAGTCTTGTCGGCGAGCCTCGTTGATGAAGGCTACGAAGTTCGAACGGCGCGATCGGGGGATGAAGGGCTTCGTGTTCTTGAAGAATTTCGTCCTGCGATCGTCTACCTAGATATTTGGATGCCTGGTTCGATGGATGGCCTTGATGTTTTGAAAGAAGCTCGGCCGAAGTCGAACTTCTGCGAGTTTGTGATGATGTCGGGTCACGGAACCATTGAGACGGCTGTAAAAGCCGTCAAACTTGGCGCTTGGGACTTTGTCGAAAAACCGCTGTCGATCGACCGCATTTTAATTCTCGCAAAAAATATTTTGCAGGTCCAAAGCGAGCGCGGCGAAAAAAACGCCCTTCTCAACAAACTTAGAAAAAATATCGCGATCGTCGGCGAAGCCGCGGCCATGATGAACTTAAAGCAGCTGATTGCTCGTGTCGCAGCGTCGAACTCGTGGGTTCTGATCACGGGTGAGAATGGAACGGGAAAAGAGCTTGTCGCTCAAAACATTCATTACCTGAGCTCAAGGGCCTCTCGACCCTTTGTCGACGTCAATTGCGCGGCGATCCCTGAAGACCTCATCGAAAGTGAACTTTTTGGTCACGAGAAGGGTGCCTTCACCGGTGCCGAGCGTGCTCGCAAAGGGAAGTTCGATCACGCCAATGGAGGCACGATCTTCTTGGATGAAATCGGCGATATGAGTCTGAAAACTCAGGCGAAGATTTTGAGAATTCTCCAAGAAAAGCGTTTCACGCGCGTGGGCAGCGAAGACGCAATTGAAGTCGACGTTCGGGTCGTTGCGGCGACAAATAAAAATCTTGAGCTTGAAATTAAAGAGGGTCGATTTCGCGAAGACCTCTACTATCGCCTCAACGTGATTCCTTGCCACGTCCCATCGCTTCGAGATCGCGTGGCCGATATTCCAGCGCTGGTTCAGCACTTCAGCGAACTCTTCGCTCGCGAAGGAGGATTTCGCCTCAAATCATTTTCAGAAGCTGCCATTGCCAAGCTTGTGGCTCACCTCTGGCCCGGCAATGTTCGTGAACTTCGAAATTTCATCGAACGCGTTTATATTTTAACTCCGAGTGAGTTTGTCGACGTCCACGATCTTCGTTTCGCAGGACTTGCGAGCCTTTCTCGTGGCGAGATCGGAAGCGATTCTGGCGCTGACTCTGGAAGTGTCGATGAGATCGACAACTTCCGCGAAGCTCGCGCGAAGTTCGAAAAAGATTATCTGCTTCGAAAGATTTCCGAAAACAAAGGCAATATTTCGAAGACAGCGGAAGCGATAGGGCTCGAGCGAAGTTATTTGCACAGAAAAATCAAAGGCTACGGAATTGATGTTGAGGAGATTCTCTAATGCGTTGGTCGAAAGCTCATCTTTTCACACTGAAGGACGCACCCAACGACGCCGAAATTCCAAGCCACAAACTGATGGCTCGTGCGGGGATGATAAAGAAAGTAGCGCCTGGCATTTATACGTACGGAAACTTGGCTCTGCGTGCGATTCGAAAGTTCGAGAAAATCATTCGTGAAGAGCTCGACAGTCGGGGAGCCCAAGAAGTTTTGATGCCGATGGTTCAGCCGGCCGAACTTTGGCAGGAAACGAATCGTTGGAAAGAAATGGGCGATGGGCTGTTGAAGTTCAAAAATCGCAACGGCCATGATTTCTGCTTGGGTGCAACCCACGAAGAGGTGATCACCGATTACATTCGCCATGATATCAAATCGTACCGAGATCTACCGGCCAACCTCTACCAAATTCAAACGAAGTACCGCGACGAGATTCGCCCGCGTTTTGGGTTGATGCGGGGACGTGAATTTATCATGAAAGACGCTTACTCTTTCGACGCCGATGAGGCGGGAGCCTTGAAAAATTACGACCTCATGTACTCTGCCTACAAAGCGATTTTCGATCGCCTTGGGCTCAATTATCGAATCGTCGAAGCTGACGCCGGAAGTATCGGCGGAAGTAAGACGAACGAGTTCCAAGTTCTGGCCGATGCTGGCGAAGATCATTTGATGGTCTGTGACACGTGTGACTTTGCGGCGAATGTCGAAGTTGCGCCGGCCCTTGGGCAAAATGCGAACGAAAAAGTGAAATCGCAGAAGCCCGCGCTGCTGGCGATGGAGGCCTTTGCCACCCCGGGCCTCAAGTCCATCGGTACCCTTGCAAAATCGCTGGGAGTTCCAGAGCAGACGCTTGTGAAGACGATGTTCTTTTCGTTGAACATGGGAACCGATGCCAGCGATGTTTCTGTAAAACCCATAGCTGTTTGTCTTGCGGGCGACGACGAAGTGAATCCGATCAAACTTAAAAACGTATTGGGGCTTTCCAATCCACCGCGCCTTTTGACGGATCAAGAAGTCAAGCAAGCGACCGGCGCTTGGCCAGGCAGTTGCGGACCGGTGGGTCTTTCGTTTCCTGTTTATTTCGATGGAGCCATCCAGGACTTCACCAATTTCGTCGTGGGTGCGAATCGCGATGCGGAACATTTAAAGAATGTAAACATCGACCGCGACTTTAAAGTGGCGAAGTTCGCAGACCTTCGAATGGCCAAACCGGGCCATGCGTGTCCAAAATGTGCGAAGGAAAATCGCGAAGGTCATTACCAGTCATTTCGAGGTATCGAAGTCGGTCATGTGTTTTACCTAGGCACCAAATATTCGAAGTCGATGGGTGCAACCTACTTAACGGCCGACGGAACTCCAACGCCGATCGAAATGGGCTGCTACGGAATTGGAGTTTCTCGAACCATTCAGGCCGCCATCGAGCAATCTCACGATAAAGATGGCGTCGTGTGGCCCCACGGGATCGCACCGTTTGATGTGCACATCGCTGTCCTTGATCCCGACCAAGAAGAAGTGCGCCAATCTGCCGAAATTTTATACCGCGATCTTCAAGCTCACGGGCTTGATGTCTTGCTCGATGACCGAGACGAGCGAGCCGGCGTAAAATTTAAGGATGCCGATCTTTTAGGAATGCCACTTCGAGTGAACATAGGAGCACGCGGTCTTAAGGACGGTATCGTAGAAGTTTTGGTGCGAAAGACGCGGGCCCTTGAAAAAGTGAAGGCCGAAGAAGCGACCGAAAAAATCGCGGCGCTTCTTAAAGGTATTCGCCTCGGTGGGAAAGCGTGATCGATCGGTCTTTGGATCCCAGTCTCTTCGTCGCGCTCGATGTCGATAGCGCCAAAGAGGCCGAGCGGTTAGCCGACAGTCTCAGCGGACTTAGCCTAGGCTTTAAAATTGGCCCAAGGCTTATGCTCCGTGAAGGTGCAAAGCTTGTCGCCCAGATCGCCCGCAGCGGCCCAGTTTTCATCGACTGCAAGCACTTTGATATTCCCTCGACGATGGAGGCGGCCGTGCGTGCCGGATACGATGCGGGTGCGCAGTACTCGACGATTCACGCAATGTCCGGGCCCGAAGCGCTTTTGCAAATGTCACGGTTGCAAAGCGAGCTTCAGACAGAGCGACACTTCCGCATTCTTACCGTCACTGTGCTCACAAGTTTTTCAAGTGAAACGCTGCCGTATGGTCTTCGCGGACGAAATATCGGAGATCTGGTCGAGGGCCTCGCAGAAGATTCGGGCAGCTTGTCGTCGTTCGTTTGTTCTCCTCACGAAGCGGCACGTTTGCGCCGAATTCTTCCGCACGCATTTTTAGTGACGCCAGGAGTTCGTCCGCTCGGATCGTCGCAGGGCGATCAGGTACGAATAGAGACGCCAATGGCAGCGGCGCAGACCGGCGCTTCCGCTTTGGTGGTGGGGCGGCCGATTTTAGAAGCTGCGAACCCGCGCGAGATGGCTCTAAAAATCGTCGAAGAATTTGAACGCCACCGCCCTCAGGCTTGAGTGAAAGTGAAATCATGAAAAAATCAAAACGTCCAAGTTCAGGCCCCACGCGTTCAGGTTCAAAGTCTGCGACAGGGCGCTCTGCGCCCGTAAAAAATCATCGGCCTCTGACAAATCGGCCGCTTCGAGGCGCGCCTCCGTCTCGTCCCATAGAGGGGGGAAGGCCGTCGTCGGCGGCCGGATTTAATATTTCAGGAAAAGAGCGGCTCTCGCTGGGTATTCACTCTGTGCGTGAGGCCTTAAAAGTGCGGGGACGGGCCGTAAAAATCCTGGGCCTACGCGAAGATTTCGAGCGCGCACCGCAATTGAAAGAGCTCGCTCTCTTGGCTGACGAATTCAAAGTCCCGGTCAAAGCCCTCTCAGGAAAAGATCTCGACGCCTTGGGATCCGGACACCAAGGTGCCGTCGCCATTGTCACTGAGACGCCCGTTTTTGATATTGAAGCCGTTCGCGATCTCAAACGCTGCGTCTTGGTCGCGTGCGACGGCATTGAAGACCCTATGAATTTGGGTTCGATACTTAGGTCATCATGGCTTTTAGGAGCCAGCGCCGTGCTTCTTCCGCAAGACCGAAGTGTTTCGCTGACAACGTCGGCTGCAAAAGTCGCCAGCGGTGGCGCCGAGCATGTGCCGGTAGAAATTTGTTCGAACCTTCCTCGTCAGCTCGACATTTTGCGCGAGATGGGTTTTTGGGTTTTCGGACTTGCCGAAAAAGGAACCGGACTTCCATGGGACTTCAAACTTCCTGAAAAAATCGTTTGGGTTATCGGGTCCGAGTCGTCGGGTCTGAGGGTTACTGTCGAGCGAGTTTGCGATGAGTTGGTTAGACTTCCTCAAGTTCCCGGTGGATCAAGCTTCAATGCGGCTGTTTCGGCGTCGATGGCGCTTTATGAATCGGCACGTCAGCATGGCCTTAAAGACGACGCTGAAATTCCACCGTCCCTCCTGTGACCACGTAGCGGTTACAGGCGCACTTGGTTTTTTTGTAAAAGTTCACAATCACGAAAGTTTTTCCGCGGAGATTGTGACCATCCGTTGCGTTTCAGTTTGTTCTCGCTTCGAAGTGCTGTAGGCGACCCTATGGCAAACTTATTTTCAAACTATCGGCTGTCGTCACTGCAAGTTTTCGTAGCAAGCGTCCTAACTACTATTTTTGTGGGCTCCGTGGCTTTGGCCCGGCCGGCAGAACCCGCAAAACTTGATCCCGTTAAAGACGCCGCGTTCATCTCGACATTGGGTCTTTCCACAAACGCTTGGACAGATGAAATCATAAATATCCTGGTCATCGGCCAAGATGGCGTCGTCGCCGACAAAAAAAACCCACGCTACAAACGCCCGAACGGAGAAGTCGTCGCGAATCTTGCGTCTCATGCTGACGGCAATATGCTTTTGTCCTTCAATAAGAGCACCGGCCAAATTTCGATTTTGTCACTCTATCGTGGCTACCTCGTACACGACGAACATTGGGTGGATGTCGAAGGTGCCCCCGAGGCCTCTTCCTCCGAGGTTCTGACACCTCGCTATTTGGCCAACTACTACCGTATCGCCGGACGAGCTAAATATCTCAGCTACGCGCGGTCGGTATTTGACGCTTTCATCCGTGCGCGAAAACTTGAAAAACAGTTCTTCGCCACCGATGCGGCTGGTGTCGCATCAAATGAGCTTCGCATCCATGGACTTGTGGAGACAGGCTTTAGCGGTTTCAAAGTCGCCATGGGGCAGTTTGTTGAGTCGTTCAGCTCTTCGGCGCGCGTCGCCTGGGCGCTTCGCGGTCACGCAGGAACTTTGTTCGAAATTTTTCGAAATCGAGACGCGCTAATGACTGCGCTTCGAGAGCAAGAAGGCTTTCAAGCGATGACCGATACGAGAAAGGCGGATGTCGAGGGAGACCCCGAACGAGCAATCCTTGGTTCTCTGCGCGAACGCCAGCGCTATGCGGGCGGAGGATATCAGCGCGCTTTCAATCACGCGAAGTTTATCACTTACGTGATGGGACTTGTCGCCTATACAATGGCTGAGGCCGAAGTTCCTGACTTTCTAAAAGAGCCCGCCATCGACAAAACGTTTGAAACTTTCAGTCGAACGTTTTCGCTTTCCACTTTTGACAAAAATTTGCGATTGCGCGACCGCAAACTTCATCTTCTCGCTCGCGCCGGATTCCAGCGCGGTGAATCTCCAATTTACGTCATTCAAATTGGGACCAGCGTCACCAATTACGCTGTCTATCAAGGGGGAAAGTACTCTGCCGTCGGCGTCACGGGCTTTCTGGCCGGAGTTGATCCCAAAGTTCAGCTGATACCAAAGCCGAACGATTGCCCTGCCTGCCGCGCACGATAGAAGGCTTTGGCGTTCTCCGCTTTCAAACGGTGCTCTCCACGCGGTGCTCAAGGACAGGGCACCAGTTCGGTCATCATAGCTCGCAAAAACAAAGTCTTTGACTCGGTTCTTCAAGCTCCTCTAAATGGTCAGTTCGTTCTTTCTCTGGTTCGTGCTGGTTTAGCTCAATTGGTAGAGCAGCTGATTTGTAATCAGCAGGTTGCGGGTTCGAGTCCCATAACCAGCTCCATTTTTTCTTATCATTGCGTATGAGAAAATGGTTTCCCTGATCGAAGGGCCGATCCGGAAGAGCGAAAGTCGAGACGAACCGCGGCTCGATTTTTTGTTTTTAAGCGTAGGCTTGAGCGGAGAGGTACCCAAGTGGCCAACGGGGGAAGACTGTAAATCTTCTGGCTCTGCCTTCGCAGGTTCGAATCCTGCCCTCTCCACCACTTTTGGGCGCGCTGAAGACAAAGTATCGCTGCGGGTTTGGGTTCGGTTTTTTTGACGAGGATTTGGAACGGGCGGGAGTAGCTCAATTGGCTAGAGTATCAGCCTTCCAAGCTGAGGGTTGCGGGTTCGAGACCCGTCTCCCGCTCCAATTTTCCTCGTCGGACTGTCTGTGTCGCAAGAGCCTCTGGCTCTTGCTGCTTTCGGTGCCAGGCACCGAAAGATTGATCTGTGTCGCAAGAGCCTCTGGCTCTTGCTGCTTTCGGTGCCAGGCACCGAAAGATTTGGTCTGTGTCGCAAGAGCCTCTGGCTCTTGCTGCTTTTAGTGCCGGGCACTAAAAGATTTGGTTTGTGTCGTCTTGGCCCGTGTGGCTCAGTGGTAGAGCACGCCCTTGGTAAGGGCGAGATCGAGAGTTCGATTCCCTCCACGGGCTCCAGTTGCAAATTAGGTTTCTGTTTCGCTGCCCACTCCCTGTGCAACGCTTCGCGAAAAACAGCTTTGACTTAGGTTTCCCTACGAGAAGGTTTGCGTTTTCAGGGCGGGTGTGGGAACTCTTCACGTCTCCCGACGAAAAATTCGTTCGGCTTTCGTACGTCCTCAAAAAGCTCTGTAAAAGCGCTGTTTTTGAGACTCTCGAAAGTTCGGTCCAGTGGTTTGTCGAGATTTGTGAGTTTTAAGTTTAGATTTAAAAATAGATTTTTAGTTTTAAAAAACGAAAAAGTACGAGCGTAAAGAGATTCGCCGACAAGCGGTCATCATCAACAGCGCGAGTAAACGCAATGAAGTTAGATTGGGCGAAAAGACCCAGGAGGAAGTAAATGTCTAAGGAGAAGTTTGACCGTAGCAAACCGCACGTCAACATCGGCACAATCGGTCACGTCGATCACGGCAAAACATCGCTCACAGCTGCGATCACGAAAGTTCTCGCAGAAACAGGCGGAGCAACGTTCCTCGCTTACGATCAGATCGATAAAGCGCCAGAAGAAAAAGCTCGCGGTATCACGATCTCGACGTCGCACGTTGAGTATCAGACTGCAAACCGCCACTACGCGCACGTCGACTGCCCCGGCCACGCTGACTATGTGAAAAACATGATCACGGGTGCGGCTCAGATGGACGGAGCGATTCTCGTTGTTTCGGCCGCTGACGGTCCGATGCCACAGACTCGTGAGCACATCCTCTTGGCTCGCCAGGTTGGTGTTCCATCGATGGTTGTTTTCATGAACAAAGTCGACATGGTTGACGATAAAGATCTTCTCGAGCTCGTCGAAGTTGAAATTCGCGAACTCTTGTCGAAGTACGAATTCCCTGGCGACGAGATTCCAATCGTTCAAGGCTCCGCTCTCTGCGCTCTTGAAAACAAGAAACCAGAAATCGGCCGCGACTCGATCTTGAAGCTCATGGCTGAAGTCGACCGTTACATTCCGCAGCCGGCACGTGCGATCGATAAGCCGTTCCTCATGCCCGTGGAAGACGTTTTCTCGATCTCTGGTCGTGGAACTGTTGTTACCGGTCGTGTTGAGCGCGGTATCGTAAAAGTAAACGACGAGATCGAAATCGTTGGTCTCGCACCAACACAGAAGACGGTCGTTACTGGTATCGAAATGTTCCGTAAACTTCTTGATGAAGGTCGCGCTGGAGACAACTGTGGTTGCCTTCTCCGTGGTACGAAGAAAGAAGAAGTTGAGCGCGGACAGGTTCTGGCAAAACCAGGATCGATCAAGCCTCACAAGAAATTCAAAGCTGAAGCTTACATCCTCACAAAAGAAGAAGGCGGACGTCACACTCCATTCTTCAACGGCTACCGCCCTCAGTTCTACTTCCGCACAACGGACGTAACTGGTGTTGTAACGTTGAAAGAGGGAACTGAGATGGTTATGCCTGGCGACCGCGTCGAGATGCTCGTTGAGCTGATCGCTCCGATCGCGATGGAAAAAGAGCTCCGTTTCGCGATCCGCGAAGGTGGCCGCACCGTCGGCGCCGGCGTTGTTGTCGACGTAACTGAGTAGTAGGTCTGTCTGTGTCGCTCGAGCCTCTGGCTTGAGCTGCTTTTCGCACCGGGCGCGAAAAGATTAAGACCAGTGCCCAAATATTCAAAATCTTTCGGCGACTCGCTTGCCGAAAGCAGCAAAGCCGGGGCGGGCCCCGGCGGAGCGACGCAATAGGGTGGTAGCTCAATTGGTAGAGTTACGGACTCCAAATCCGTCGGTTGGGGGTTCGAGTCCCTCCCGCCCTGCCATTTTAAGTTCTTAGTTTTCGATTTATAGTTTGAAGTTTTGGCTGAAGCACGTTGCTGAAGCTCCGTGAAGGAAAGACGAAATTATGGATAACGCCGTCAATACAAACCGCAAGATTGCCACCGTCGCCTTTATGGCTTCTGGAATTTTGACGGCGATCACGATCAAAGTTCTTCTCGATGCCGCTGTGGCTGTCGCTACGGGCTCTGTTGGTCGCGCGCTCTCTGGTGACCTGGTTCGCCATGGAGCCCCGGTCATTCTTGGATTTGCAGTTTTCATCTATCTTCAGGCGAACGCAGGTGCGCGCGCCTGGGGCGACGAAGTTGTTAGTGAGCTTCGAAAAGTCGTTTGGCCAAGTCGTGAGGACACGGTTCGTATGACCATCGTGACGTGTATCATGTTGCTTATTTCGGGAGCCGCACTGGGGCTTCTCGATGTTGTTTCCGGCAAGTTTATCGAGTGGTTGTTGAATCGAAACCTATTTGGTTTCCTCGCTTAACTTTCTGGGAGTGGCTCTTGCCGAGTCACGAAAGTATCTTCGGCCTATGGGCCGATAGGAGTCCGAAGTGGAAAAGAAGTGGTACATCGTAAACGTGTCCAGTGGCAGCGAAGCGACGGCGAAAGCTTCGATCGAAAAACGCATTGGGCAGCAGAAGATGGAAGAGCAGTTCGGTCAGATTTTGATTCCGGCCGAAAGTGTCGTTGAGCTCGTAAAAGGTCAGAAACAGACCCGTTCTCGGAAGTTTTTTCCTGGTTACATGTTCGTTGAGATGCTTTTAAGCGAAAAAACTTGGCATCTGGTCAAGGGATCGTCGAAAGTCACGGGCTTCGTTGGTGGTCAAAAGCCGACCGCAGTTCCGCCCGATCAGGTTCTGCGAGTCACTCAGCAAATGGAGACAGGTGCTGAGAAGCCGCGTCCTAAATTCAAGTTTTCTGTTGGAGAGAATGTCACCGTCGTCGACGGTCCTTTCACAAACTTCAATGGCACAGTTGAAGATATCAACGAGGAAAAGGGCAAAGTAAAAGTGTCGGTCAGCATCTTCGGACGCGCGACACCTGTCGAGCTCGATTTCGTTCAGGTTCAAAAGGTTTAATCGCCTCTGCTCCTGAGATTTAAAAGTTAGAACTTAGGGGACGAAAGTCTCCACACCCCAATAGAAAGAGTGGGAATTATGGCAAAAAAAGTCACTGCAATGATCAAATTGCAGATTCCGGCAGGGAAGGCGAATCCAGCGCCTCCCGTGGGACCGGCGCTCGGCCAGCATGGGGTAAACATCATGGAGTTCTGCAAACAGTTTAACGCCCGAACTCAGGGCAAAGGTGACACGATTATTCCTGTCATCATTACTGTTTACCAGGACCGGTCGTTTACCTTCATCACCAAGACGCCACCCGTGTCGATTCTGCTAAAGCAGGCGATCAAGCTCACATCGGGCTCGAAGATGCCGCAGAAAGATAAGGTCGGTAAGGTCAACATGAAGCAGATTCGCGAAATCGCGACTCTGAAACTTCCTGATCTCAACTGCTCGACTGTAGAGTCGGCGATGACCCAAGTTGCTGGCACAGCCAAAAGCATGGGCCTGGAAATTCAGGAATAGGGGTAATCAATGGCAAAACGTGGAAAGCGCTTTACTGGCGCAAAGACAAAAGTAGATCCATTGCAGAAGTTCCCGGTTGAACAAGGTTTGCAGCTCGCGGTTGATACTGCGACAGCAAAGTTTGACGAGTCGATCGACGTATCGATTCGACTTGGAATTGACCCTAAACAGTCTGACCAGCAGGTTCGTGGTGCGATCGCACTGCCTCACGGTCTTGGCAAAGAAGTTCGCGTTCTCGTTTTCGCAAAAGGCCCGAAAGAGGCTGAAGCGAAAGCAGCGGGTGCTGACTTCGTCGGTGCCGACGACCTCGTTGAGAGAATCAACGGCGGTTGGCTCGGATTCGACAAAGCGATTGCGACTCCTGACATGATGGCGACAGTTTCTAAAGTGGCAAAGGTTCTTGGGCCTCGTGGTCTGATGCCGAACCCAAAAGTCGGAACTGTAACTATGAACGTCGGTGAAACGGTGAAGGCTGAAAAGCGCGGTAAACTTGATTTCCGCGTCGATAAAGCTGGAATCATTCACGCTGGAATCGGCAAGAAGTCGATGGGCGCAGCAAAACTTCGCGACAATTTCGGAGCCCTCATCGGCGCGATTTTGAAAGCGAAGCCAGCAAGCTCAAAAGGCGTTTACGTTCAAGGCATCACCGTCTCTTCGACCATGGGACCAAGCGTGAAGCTTGACTCGATGGCCGCTCAAGGCGCGGACACTTCGACGTAGTAGCCGCGCGAACTAAAATGGCGATCTTCTTCGTTGGCTGATCTTTTTCTTGTGCGACGTACCTTACGGTACGCCTCCGCGAAAAAGATCAGCCGCCTCGAATCTCATCCATTTTATTTCGTGCTTAGTTTGTTTGCTTGATTTTGGTTTTAGAATCGGGTCTTTTGGGCCTGATTTAGTTTTGGACGATCGCGATCAAAGACAGCTGGTGAGCGCAAGCTCTTAATCTGGTGAACTTCTGGCAACGGAATTTCAAACCAAGCCCGCCGAGAGAACGGTAAGTTCAGCATCCCTCCAGGAAAGCTTCCTTTTGGAAGGTTCCTTGTCGGGTTTCATCAGAGACCGCACGCTTTGGCTTCAGCCGGGCTTTTGCGACTCTGCCGATGGCTGCTCCACCTCATCTTTTTTCCTCGCGTGATTTTCCGCTCTTGAATCTCTTTTTGAGTGAAGGAGCGTTAGGAATTTAGAATCTACATCAGGTCGGTCTCGATCGGCCCCGGTGTGAAAGGAGATACATGTTAATTACTAAGGAAGATAAAGCGAAAGAAGTAGCAACTCTCGCGGCTAATTTTGGTCGTGCGAAAGCTTCGTTCCTCGTCGACTTCAAAGGTATGACGGTTGATCAAGTGACAGTCTTGCGCAAACGCCTTCACCCTCTCGATGCAGAGATGAGCGTTGTTCGCAACACTCTCGCTATCCGCGCTCTCGCGGGCCTGCCAAAAACAGAAGCCGCTTTGAAAGAAGGGTTTTTGGGAAACAACGCTGTTGTTTTCGCCTACGGCGATGCAGGTGCTACGGCCAAAGCTCTCAATGATTTTTCAAAAGAAGTCGAAAGCCTTCAATTGAAGATCGGTGAGATGGAAGGCAATGCCCTCAGCGCGGTCAGTGTTAAAGCCCTTGCGAACTTGCCATCGAAAGATGTCTTGCGTGCAATGTTGCTTGGAACACTTCAAGGTGCAGCATCGAAGTTCGTACGAACTCTCGCCGCTTACCAAGAGAAGCTCGAAAAAGATTCGGGCGCAGCACCCGCTCCGGCGGCCGAACCAGCTACGTAGTTCGTTTGGGCCTTCGGGTCTTGCGGACAGACTAATTTGGCCGATGGTCGGTTGAGTTAGATAAAAATTAAGTAATACGTTTTGAATAAAAACGAAGGAATATAAAAATGGCTCTCACAAAAGACGAAGTAGTAAACTTCCTCTCGGCAATGCCGGTTATTGAACTCGCCGAGTTCATCAAGACTCTGGAAGATAAATGGGGCGTTTCTGCAGCAGCTCCGGTTGCAGCAGCAGGCGCAGCAGCAGCAGCACCCGCTGAAGAGAAAACAGCGTTTGACGTTGTTCTCACAGATGCAGGCGCTAACAAAATCAACGTCATCAAAGAAGTTCGCGCGGTTACAGGACTCGGCCTGAAAGAAGCGAAGGACCTCGTTGAAGGCGCGCCGAAGACAGTTAAAGAAGGCGTAACGAAAGAAGAAGCTGCGAAATTGAAAGAGCAGCTCGAAAAAGCCGGCGCGAAAGTTTCTGTAAAGTAGTTTTCAGTTACAAATCGCGCTCGGTCGGCTTACACCGGCCGTCGTCTAAGGGCCGCCCCAAAAGGGCGGTCTTTTTTTGTCCTAAAACATTGGTCGCACCGGGTCTTGAAGTCTGTCGCTATCGTCCCTACGTTCACGAAGCTGTCATCAGGGGAGAGAGCAATGACAAAGAACTTGTTCACCGTTTTGATTTTTTTGAGCTCATCGGTTTCGTCGATGGCCTGGGCCAAGACGTACAAATGTAGTTCCCCAAGTATTAATCCCGATGTCGTCCGCTACGAAGCTCATCTCAGCTTTCAGCCGATGTCGGTCCGTTTTGATACCTTGTTGAAGGAAGATGACGGCAGCTGGTCAGTTTCTTCCGAGGATATGGCGGATTCCAAAGCCATTTTGAAACCGCTGCGCCAAGATTGGGCCGTCTGCGATATCACTGAGGCTTCGTCCGAGCTGGAAATTTCTTATGCATGGTCCAAAGGTGGCGTCAGTCGAGGACACCTTCGTCTTGATCTGACTTCGATGACAGGCGAATTCTTTTCCAGTGCTGAATTGGGCGGCACTGTCGTTCGAAGATTTACTTTCTCAGACTGCATTGAGCTTCTTTAAGCCGATCCTAACGGAACACGCATTGAAATAGAAAAGTACAAACGTCCTTTTTTGATCACGTCCGGTCACGACGACGAGGTGTGGCCCGTGGATCAGACCAAGAGAATTGAAGTAATACTTAAGGCCTCAGACCGAATGCCCGAGATCCATTATCTCGCAGGCGCGGGGCGACACCGCAGCGGTGGCGCGAGGCATCGTTAGTCGGCGATGGCTGATGTGGCTCGCGCCTATCGCGAGCTCGGCCCTGTAAACTCTTGAAAGCGTTTGACTTATTCCGGGCTCCGGATGACAACGACCGTCCTGGGAATTTTTTAAATACGAGTTTCACCGATGAAGGGTGGCCGTGATTTCGGGTTTGGGTTTCGCCTAAATATTCGGAATAACTGGTTTAAAGGACTCGATCAAGACCCGCTCACTTCAGTTTCAAGATAAACCCACGATCGGGTAATTTCTTGAAGATGAGGTTGTGCGGGTTTCGGCGTTAAAAAACTCCAGAATTTTATTTGGGTCTTAAACGGTAACCTATTTTCGGTTTTACGGAGGCACATGCCGACCACAACAACAGGTCCAAGCTCGGGAACGCCAGTCACGGCATCGAACTTACGAGTTCGAAAGAGCTTCGCCAAAAACAAACAAGTCATCGAGATTCCGAATCTCATCGAACTCCAAAAGAGTTCTTACGAGAGCTTCCTTCAGAAGGATGTCGATCCAGATCGCCGTGGCGAAGCTGGACTGAACGGCGTCTTCAAATCGGTTTTCCCGATTTCGGATTTCAACAACACCGCGAGCCTCGAGTTCGTTAGCTACACACTCGAGCCGCCTAAGTACGACGTCGATGAGTGCCGTCAGCGCGGAATGACGTTCGCCGCGGGTATGAAAGTGACTCTTCGTCTCGTCGTTTTCGACGTTGATGAACAGTCTGAAACTCGCTCGATCCGCGATATGAAGGAACAGGAAGTCTACTTGGGCGATATTCCGCTCATGACGGCGAACGGTTCGTTCATTATCTCTGGAACCGAGCGCGTTGTCGTATCTCAGCTTCACCGTTCTCCGGGTGTGTTCTTCGATCACGACGGTGGTAAGAACAACGCCAGCGGAAAGCTTATCTACTCGGCGCGGGTTATTCCGTACCGTGGATCGTGGCTTGATCTTGAGTTCGACCAAAAAGATTTGATCTACGTTCGTATCGATCGTCGTCGTAAGTTCCCAGTGACGATCTTGCTGAAAGCTCTTGGCTACAGCATCGAACAGCTTCTTGAGTACTTCTACGACCTCGACAAAGTCGTCGCGAAAAAAGGAAAACTTTTCCGCGAAATCGACATCGAGCGCATGGCCGGACAGCGGGCTTTGGTCGACATCGTCGAGCCCAAAACAGGTGAAGTCCTTGTAAAACAAGGTCGTCGTATCACTCGCGCCGTTGTTAAACGCGTTCGCGATTTGGATTTGAAAGAGATCGAAATTTCGATCGATGATCTCGAGGGCAAAGTTATCGCCCGTCCGATCATCGACGAGTCGACCGGTGAGATCATCGCCGACGCCAACCAAGAAATGACCAAAGCGACTCTCGAGCGCTCGATTGCTTCGGGCATCGAAGAGTTCCGTTTGATCTTCTTCGACGGTTTGTCGGTAGGTCCTTACCTCCGCAACACTTTGCTCGTAGATAAAATCTCGACGAAAGAAGAAGCGCTGCTTGAGATCTACAAGCGTCTTCGTCCTGGTGAGCCGCCAACCCCAGAAGGTGCGGATCAGTACTTCAATCGCTTGTTCTTTGATCCTGAAACCTACGACCTCTCTGAGGTCGGTCGTATCAAGATCAACCACCGTTTCAGCATTCCAGCGGCCGAGTGCCCAATCACTCACCGCACACTGACGTCGAAGGATATCCTTTCGGCTGTAAAGACATTGATCGATCTCAAAAACGGCCGCGGTCAGATCGACGACATCGATCACCTCGGAAACCGTCGAGTTCGTTCGGTCGGTGAATTGCTTGAGAACCAGTACCGCATCGGTCTCGTTCGTATGGAGCGAGCGATCCGTGAGCGTATGTCTTTGCAAGACGTCGACACGATGATGCCGCACGATCTCGTGAACGCGAAACCTGTGAACGCTGTCTTGAAGGAATTCTTCAATGCGTCTCAGCTCTCGCAGTTTATGGATCAAACGAACCCACTTTCTGAAATCACGCACAAACGCCGTCTTTCGGCGCTTGGACCTGGTGGTCTGACTCGTGACCGCGCGGGCTTCGAAGTTCGCGACGTTCACCCGACGCACTACGGTCGTATCTGCCCAATCGAAACGCCGGAAGGTCCAAACATCGGTCTTATCGCGTCGCTCGCGACGTATGCTCGCATTAACAACTACGGTTTCATCGAGACTCCGTACCGTCGTGTTACGAACGCGAAAGTCGCAAAAGAAATCGAATACATGTCGGCTCTTGAAGAAGCTGATCATTTCATCGCGGAAGCTTCGCGTGATGTGATCACTGAGATCAAAGCGGACGCAGTTACGATCCGCGTGAACGGTGAATACGTGAACGTCGATAAAGACAAAGTCACGCTGATGGACGTAAGTCCGTCGCAGCTTGTGTCGATCGCAGCTTCGTTGATTCCGTTCCTCGAGCACGATGACGCCAACCGAGCTCTCATGGGTTCGAACATGCAACGTCAGGCTGTTCCGCTTCTCCGTTCGAAAGCTCCGCTTGTCGGAACGGGTGTTGAGCGCCTGGTCGCAAAAGATTCTGGTACTTCGGTCGTTACTCAGAACGACGGTATCGTTGAAGAAGTTGATGCTTCTCGCGTTGTTGTTCGTCGTTTCGCAAAAGGCGGAGAGCTTGGCGCGAACGTCGATATCTACAACCTTACAAAGTACCAGCGTACGAACCAGAACACGTGCTTTAACCAAAAGCCGATCGTTCTTGTTGGTGACACTGTTCGAAAGGGCGACATCATCGCTGACGGTCCTTCGACCGAGCTCGGTGAGTTGGCTCTTGGCCAGAACATCCTGGTCGCGTTCACTCCTTGGATGGGCTACAACTTCGAGGATTCTATCCTGATCTCGGAGCGTCTCATTAAAGAAGACACATACACTTCGATTCACATCGAAGAGTTTGAGTGTTTGGCGCGCGATACGAAACTTGGAAAAGAAGAAATCACACGCGATATCGCGAACGTCGGTGAAGAGGCCTTAAAGGATCTCGACACTTCGGGCATCATCCGCATCGGTGCGGAAGTGAAGCCTGGCGATATTCTCGTTGGTAAAGTCACTCCAAAAGGTGAATCGCAACTTTCTCCGGAAGAAAAACTTCTGCGAGCGATCTTCGGCGAAAAAGCGGGCGATGTACGCGATACATCGCTTCGTGTTCCAGCCGGAGTTTCGGGTACGGTCATCGACGCTCAAGTTTACGGACGTGAAGGCGCCGAGCGCGACGAACGTCTTCTCTCGATCATCGAAGAGAAAAAACGCAAACTCGAAAAAGATTTGGCTGTCGAGCAGAACGTCATCAAGAACAACGCACTTTCGCGCTTGAAGACTCTTCTCAAGGACAAGATCACAACAGGCGTACTCTTGAACGAAGATGGATCTCAGAAGCTTCTCTCGAAAGGTCAGTCCGTCACGGACGCCGATCTTGAGACGATTCCTTTCGAGCTTTTGACGTACATCCCGCTTGAGCAAGATCTTGAATATCAAGTGAGCCGCGTTATCGACGGTGCACGTAACCAGCTTGACGCCGTTAAGATGGTCTTCAGCGAAAAGATGGATCGTCTCCGAAAAGGTGACGAACTTCCCGCTGGTGTCATCAAGATGGTTAAAGTTTACGTCGCTATCAAACGTAAGCTCCAGGTCGGTGATAAATTCGCCGGTCGCCACGGTAACAAGGGTGTCGTTTCGAAAATCATGGCTGTTGAAGATATGCCGTACCTCGCAGACGGTACAGCGGTCGACATGGTCTTGAACCCACTCGGCGTTCCGTCTCGTATGAACATCGGTCAGATTTTGGAAGTCCACTTAGGTTGGGCCGCGCGAAACCTCGGCGAACAGCTGAAGCCGCACATCGTCCAGTTCCAAGCCGAAGCCGCTCGCAAGGCGATCAAAGATACTTTCCAAGATGAAGATATCTCGTCGGCGATCGACAAAGCGGACGACGAGTCCGTGAAGAAGATTCTGGTCACAATGCAAAACGGCGTTCATTTGGGCACACCCGTGTTCGACGGCGCTCGCGAGTCAGACGTGAAAGAGCTTCTGAAACGTGCCAATGTTCCGACGTCGGGTCAGATGACTCTGTTCGACGGACGAACGGGCGAGCCGTTCCAGAACCAGGTGACAGTCGGCGTGATGTACATGCTGAAGCTTCATCACTTGGTGGAAGAGAAGATTCACGCACGGTCTATCGGGCCTTATTCTCTCGTTTCGCAGCAGCCGCTGGGTGGAAAAGCTCAGTTCGGTGGTCAGCGTCTTGGAGAGATGGAAGTCTGGGCGATCGAAGCGTACGGCGCCGCTTATACTCTGCAAGAGTTCCTCACTGTGAAGTCGGATGACGTCGCAGGTCGAACGCGCATGTATGAGAGCATCGTGAAGGGCGAAAACGTCCTTGAGCCAGGTTTACCTGAGTCGTTCAACGTTCTCGTGAAGGAGCTCCAGTCGCTGGCCCTGAACGTCGAGTTGATCGAGTCGGATATCCTGACTGACAAGCAACCTGAAGTCGAACAGTAGAGCGGGGTAAGAACGTGAAAGACTTATTAAATTTTTTCGATAAACCACGAGATCCCTTGAGCTTCGACGCAGTTCGCGTGTCGCTCGCTTCTCCTGAGATGATTCGCAGCTGGTCGTTTGGCGAAGTTAAAAAGCCAGAGACCATCAACTACAGAACGTTCAAGCCCGAGCGCGATGGACTTTTCTGCGCGAAGATCTTTGGACCCGTGAAGGACTACGAGTGCTTGTGCGGTAAGTACAAGCGCATGAAGTTCCGCGGCGTTATTTGCGAAAAGTGTGGCGTTGAAGTCACACAATCGAAAGTTCGTCGTGAACGCCTTGGACACATCGAGCTCGCGACACCGGTGGCCCACATCTGGTTCTTGCGATCTCTTCCTTCGCGTATCGGGAACATTCTCAATCTTTCTTTGAAAGACGTTGAGAAGGTTCTTTATTGCGAAGCGTATGTCGTGATCGATCCGATGGAGACGACGCTCGAAGAAGCTTCGGTCTTGAGCGAAGATCAGTATCAGAAAGCTCTCGACGAGCACGGCCCGAACTTCAAAGCAGGCATGGGCGGCGAAGCTGTTCGTGACCTTCTTCGCAAGATCGATCCCGAATACCTCTCGCGAAAACTTCGCCTTGAGCTTCAAGATGCGAAGTCAGAAGCGGCGATCAAGAAAATCACAAAACGTCTGAAGGTTGTTGAAGCCTTTAAATCTTCGGTGAACCGTCCCGAGTGGATGATGCTCGAAGCTCTTCCGGTGATCCCGCCGGATCTTCGTCCGCTCGTTCCGCTTGATGGCGGTCGTTTCGCGACGTCGGATCTGAACGACCTTTACCGTCGTGTTATCAACCGTAACAACCGTTTGAAGAAGCTCCAGGAGCTCAACGCTCCGGACATCATCATTCGTAACGAGAAGCGAATGCTTCAAGAAGCGGTCGATGCACTTCTCGACAACGGTCGACGTGGAAAGACCTTCACAGGTCCTAACAAGCGTCCTCTGCGCTCTCTTTCGGATATGTTGAAAGGGAAGCAGGGTCGTTTCCGTCAGAACCTTCTCGGTAAACGAGTCGACTACTCGGGTCGTTCGGTTATCGTCGTCGGTCCTCATTTGAAGCTTCATCAGTGCGGTCTTCCAAAGAAGATGGCGCTCGAGCTCTTCAAACCCTTCGTTTACAACAAACTTGAAGAGCGCGGTCTCACTGCGACCATCAAGCAAGCAAAGAAGATGGTTGAGCAAGAAACAGTCGAAGTTTGGGACATTCTTTCTGACGTCGTGAAAGAGCACCCGGTCATGCTGAACCGCGCTCCGACGCTTCACAGACTTGGTATCCAGGCCTTCGAACCAGTTCTTCACGAAGGAAAAGCGATCCAGCTCCACCCCCTCGTTTGTACTGCGTTCAACGCCGATTTCGACGGCGACCAGATGGCTGTTCACGTTCCGCTTTCGGTTGAAGCTCAGGTTGAAGCTCGCGTCTTGATGATGTCGACCAACAACATCTTGAGCCCCGCGAACGGAAAACCAATCATCAACCCATCGCAGGATATCGTTCTCGGCATGTACTACATGACTCGAGTTCGTCCGGGCGCAAAGGGCACAGGCCGTGTGTTCGCGTCGGTGAACGAAGCGGTTTATGCTTTTGAGACAGGCCACATCGAGCTTCAGGCAGCGTGCAAAGTTCGCATCGCTGGAAAACTTGAAGACACTTCTGTCGGACGTTCGATCTTGAGTGATATCGTTCCTGACGAAGTTCCATTCTCGGTTGTGAACCAGGTCATGACGAAGAAGCAGCTTGCAGCGTTGATCGATACGACCTTCCGTCTGGCGGGTGGTAAGGCGACGTGCATTCTGGCTGATAAGGTTATGGAGTACGGTTTCAAGTATTCGACTCTCGCCGGAATCTCGATCTCGATCGACGACATGGTTATTCCTAAATCGAAAGCGACTCTTCTTGGAGACGCAGATGCACAGGTCGCAGAGATCCAGCATCAGTACGACGAAGGTTTGATCACCGACGGTGAGCGATACAACAAGGTCGTGGATATCTGGGCTCAGACGGCCGACAAGGTCGCCAAAGAAATGATGGCCGAACTCGACAAAGAAGAGTTCGACACCAAAGACGGCAAAGTGACGGCGCCTTCGTTCAACCCGATCTTTATCATGGCAGACTCGGGTGCGCGGGGTTCGCAAGCTCAGATTCGTCAGTTGGCCGGCATGCGCGGTCTTCTTGCGAAACCTTCTGGTGAAATCATCGAGACGCCGATCAAAGCGAACTTCCGTGAAGGTCTGACAGTCATTCAGTACTTCATTTCGACTCACGGAGCTCGTAAAGGTCTGGCCGATACCGCTCTTAAAACAGCGAACTCAGGGTATCTCACGCGTCGTCTGCATGACGTTGCTCAGGATGCGATCATCGTCGAGCACGACTGCGGAACATCGGATGGAATCATCATTCAGCCGCTCGTTGAAGGTGGCGAAGTCACTCAGCCTCTGAGTGACCGCATTCTTGGACGTGTTGGTGTTGAAGCGATCACTCATCCGGTCAACGGATCCGTGATCGTGCCATTCGGCGCAGAGATCAACGAAGATCAGGCGATGGCGGTTGAAAAAGCTGGTATCGAGTCTCTCTTGATTCGTTCGGTGCTAACTTGCAAAACACGACGCGGAATTTGCGTGAAGTGCTACGGCCGAGATCTCTCGCGTGGTGCGATCGTAAATCTTGGCGAAGCGGTTGGAACAATCGCAGCGCAGTCGATCGGTGAACCTGGAACTCAGCTCACGATGCGTACATTCCACTTGGGTGGTGCGGCGTCTCGATCGGTTGAACAGTCGGTTCACACCGCTCGTCATGACGGTGTTGTTAAGTTCAAAGACGTTTCGTTCGTCATCAACAAGATCGGTAAAGCGGTTGTTATGAATCGACAGGGTGAAATGTCGCTCTTTGATTCAAACGGCGTAAAACGCGATACCTTCAAGCTGGTTTACGGAACGACTCTCTCGATCCTCGACAATGCGACCGTTAAAAAAGGTCAAACACTTGGCGAATGGGATCCGTACTCGAATCCGATCATTTCGGAAGTCGCGGGTACCGTGAAGTTCAACGATATCGATGAAGGTGTTACGATGACGGAACAGGTCGACCCTGTGACCGGCTTCGCTACAAAAGTTATTATCGAATCGAAGTCGGCTGAACTTCGTCCTGCGGTCACTGTTGTTGATGCGGCTGAAAAGCCAGTCATGCTCCCGGGTCGCGAGATTCCGGCGCGAAACATCATTCCCGTGGGCGCACAGCTCTTGGTGAACGATGGACAGGAAATCACGGCCGGCGAAATGATTGCGAAGATCCACAGAGAGACATCAAAAACTCGCGATATCACGGGCGGTCTGCCACGCGTTGCGGAACTCTTCGAAGCTCGTAAGCCAAAAGAGGCTGCGATTATCTCTGAGGTCGATGGTTATGTGACTTTCGGTAAGGACGTAAAAGGTAAACAGCGTGTGATCGTGACTCCGGAAACGGGTGACGAGGCTCGCGAGTACTTGATTCCAAAAGGTAAGCACGTTGCGGTTCGTGAAGGCGAATTCGTAAAAAAGGGCGAGCCATTGATGGATGGTCCAACGAACCCTCACGATATTCTTGCGGTCAAAGGACCAACCGAGCTTTCGGCGTACCTCGTGAACGAGATTCAGGAAGTTTACCGTCTGCAAGGTGTGGGTCTTAACGACAAGCACATCGAAGTTATCGTTCGTCAGATGCTCCGCAAGGTTCGAATCGTCGATAGCTGCGATACGAAGTTCCTCACGGGTGAGCAAGCCGAGAAGATCGAAGTCGAAGAAGAAAACGCTCGTATTGCCGCTGAAGGCGGACGTGTTGCGATCGTTGAACCTCTTCTGCTTGGTATCACGAAGGTCTCTCTCTCGACAGACTCGTGGATCTCGGCGGCTTCGTTCCAAGAGACAACGAAAGTTCTTACGGAAGCAGCGATCAATTCGAAGACGGATTACCTCCGTGGCCTGAAGGAAAATATCATCATGGGTCGTTTGATCCCTGCTGGTACTGGTCTTGCGGCTTACAAGCGTTGGAAAATCGCTGTCGACGAAACGACGACCGAGTCAGCTTCGATGCTCCCAGGAATGGGAATGCGCTCGAACACCATGTCGGCTCAAACATAATAAACTGAGTTTATCCGGCGGCCAAAGACCGCCGGACGGGCAAAGAGAGAAGGCTCCTCCATACGTGGGGAGCCTTTTTGTTTTTGGCGGCGCATCTCCCGCTTCTAGAGGGGGTCTCGACCTTCGAAGCCAAGGGCGGCAAGCCGTTGAAAGTTTGCGGAGGAAAATCGAAGGCTCCATCGTGATCGGCGGACTTTTCGAACTTCGAAGGTGAAGTCTTTCGCAGTAAAGAATCGCGTGTAGATTCTCTAATCCAAACATCCCTTTTTCAATCCAGGTTTTCTTGGGTTCGAGAGCTGACGTTTGGAGTAATCCTCGGTCGTCTGGGCATTCCGAGGGGTTGGGGTGAAAACAAGCGCCGTTCTATTTTTCGTTTCAGTTTTGTTCGCCGGCCTATTGCCGTCGCAAGATGGCGGCGCTGCGACGGGCCCGGCGTGTGAGTCGCTTTTTGTCGAATCGATAGTACCCAGCGAAGATGTCGAAGGACCGCTCCTAGTTCTTTACGAAGTGCTTCGAACAGCCCAGGGTCGAAGCGTCAGTGACGCCGGCGAAAAAGCACTAGTTCCCTATGTGATGAGCCTGAGCCGAAGTTATTTCGACAAAAATGAAATTCGTTACACCGAGGTTTTACGAACGGTTCCTCCGTCACAAACGCTCCGTCGGGTGTTTCTCTTGGAGGCGGACCAGAACTCTTTGGTTGGGAGGATGGTGCAACAGTTCAAGCACCGATATCCAAGTCACGAGGTTATCTACAACCCACTTCTGATGTTGGATGGTCTTTCGGCGGGCATATACAAAAACAAGTTTGTCATCGCTTCGCCTATTATTTTGATGCGTCCGGACCTCAGCCTGGATGTCCTTCTGCATGAGCTCTCTCATCTGAAGCTTCAAAACCGAATCGGAATGGTTTCGACAGATGGTCCACCGATTCCCTCAGTAGGACGAAGGCGAAAGAGTGTTTATAGCGAGTTCCAGTCCTTCGACGAACCGCTCTCGTATGAAATTTCGCTTCGAATTAAACTGAGGTCCTTGCGGGCCGCGCTGCGAGAGCGCACACGCGACAAAATCGACTTTTATGTCGACGAAGTAAGAAGTATCGCCCTTGATATCCTTGAAACGTCCGGTCGAAATATTTGGGTCGCGGCCCAGATTCGTTCACAGGGCGAAGAGCTGCCGGCGAATGTCCTGAACGGCGAGAATTCGGGATACGTGATTGAGACTGTCCTCCCGACAGAAGGTGGCGCCTTCTATACGCGGATGCCAGTCTCTGAACTCGCATTGAAATCGGGGACTGTCGATGAGGTCCGTCTGAGGCTCTACGCAAAGGTCGAATCCGAGGGCAGGGCGCGGCTTCGTCACTTCCGCAAGTTTTCGGGCGCTGCTGCTGGATTGGATCCAAAGGCAAATTTTGAAGCCCTAGAAAGGCAGACGACCAAGCTTTGGCAGTTGTTTGTTGAGCGTCCTCGATTTAATTCACCAACGACTATCGATAAGTAAGCTCAGGCCTAGATGAAGCCTGAGGCCTCGCCTCCTGCAGCCGCCCGTCGAAACGGGAATTTAAAACCTAAACCTTGACGGGGACGTCTTGAGCCCCGTAAAACGTTCGCTCCTCTGTTAAATATCGGCTCGTAGGAGTCGTTCATTTTCTACAGATCGGGCGCAGTTCTTGGCCGTTGTGGTCTTGAAATGCAGTAAACCCTGCCATTCCGTTCGTCTGGAATGTGACAGAGAAAGGTTGAAGAATGCCGACGATTAACCAACTTATCCGCAAAGCGCGGGAAGTTCAGAAAAACAAAACGGCCTCGCCAGCTCTTGAGAGCTGCCCGCAGCGCCGTGGCGTTTGTACTCGTGTGTACACGACGACTCCAAAGAAGCCGAACTCGGCTCTTCGAAAAGTTGCTCGCGTGCGTCTCTCTAACGGTTACGAAGTTACTTCGTACATCCCAGGCGTTGGCCACAACCTTCAAGAGCACAGTGTGGTCTTGATCCGTGGTGGTCGAGTTAAGGATTTACCAGGTGTTCGCTACCACATCGTTCGCGGAACTCTTGATACTCAAGGTGTTAACGGACGTCTCGTCTCTCGTTCTAAATACGGAACGAAAAGACCAAAGAAATAAGGAGGACTCATGTCACGTCGTCGTCGAGTACACAAACGAGAGATCCTCCCGGATCCAATCTATAGCGATATCGTCATTACGAAGTTCGTAAACAAAATGATGTACGGTGGAAAAAAATCGACCGCACAAGCCATTTTTTACGGAGCTTTGGACGAGCTCAAAACTAAAATCACTGAAGAAGAACCGTTGATGGTTTTCCGCAAGGCCCTCGAGAACACCAAGCCGCAGATCGAAGTGCGATCTCGCCGCGTTGGTGGAGCGACTTACCAGGTTCCCGTCGATGTTCGTCCGTCGCGCCGAGTGGCTCTGGCCATGAAGTGGCTGATCGACTACTCGCGCGAGCGCGGTGAAAAAGACATGGGTAAGCGCCTTGCTGGCGAGCTTATCGATGCCTACAACAACCGTGGTAACGCGATTAAGAAAAAAGAAGACGTTCACCGTATGGCAGAAGCGAACAAGGCTTTCTCGCACTACAACTGGTGATGGCGGACCTTCGGTCCGACTGGTGATCTAAAACCTCTGGTCCAACTGGTAACAGTGGACCTCGGGTCATTTTCGCTGCGGACCTTTGGTCCGATGACGGGCGCCACCTGGAAACAGGGCGCCCGATTGTTTAATTGCTTCGGCTCCGCCTTCGCGGTCGCTCGCAAGTTTGCTCGCTTATTCTGTTTAATTGCTTCGGCTCCGCCTGCGCGGTCGCTCGCAAGCATGCTCGCTTATTCCATTAAATGCTTCGGCTCCGCGTTTATTGGGGTTTCCAGGTTCTGGAAACTTAGGTATCGTCGAAATCGGAACGGGCCGAAGCTCTTGTCTTTTAAGAGATCTGAGGTTCCAGGAGATATTCACCGTGAGCGACAAAAGCGATAGTACCGCCCCCTCGGATCCTCTCAACGTCAATCCGACGGCATATCAAGGCCTTCAGTCGCTTCATCTCATGCGAAATATCGGCATCATGGCTCACATCGATGCCGGCAAAACGACAACAACCGAGCGAATCTTGTTCTACACCGGGAAATCCCACCGCATGGGCGAAGTTCATGACGGCGACACCGTCATGGACTGGATGGAGCAGGAGCAAGAACGCGGAATCACAATCACATCCGCCGCCACAAGCTGCGCCTGGAAAAACTACCGAATCAATATCATCGATACTCCGGGGCACGTAGATTTCACGATTGAAGTTGAGCGATCGCTTCGCGTCCTCGATGGTGCTGTCGCCGTTTTTGATGGTGTGAATGGTGTCGAGCCGCAATCGGAAACCGTGTGGCGACAAGCTGACCGTTATAAAGTTCCTCGCATCTGTTTCATCAATAAAATGGATCGCGTTGGCGCCAACTTTCACGGAAGCGTCGATACTCTGATCGAGCGCCTTGAGGCGAATCCGGTTTGTATCCAGATTCCCATCGGTGCAGAAGACCGCTTTCAGGGCGTGGTCGATCTCATTTCAATGAAAGCAATTTTGTGGCCAGACTCTGGGGCGGGCGACAAAATGGAAATCACCGATATTCCATCGGAGCTTTTAGCAGAAGCAAAGTCGTACCGTGAAAAGCTTCTCGATAAAGTCACCGAAGTCGACGATGCGTTGGCCGATAAATATTTGATGGGTGAAGAGATCTCGGAAGCTGAAATTGTTGCGGCCCTTCGCAAAGGAACTGTCGGGATGAAGTTCTTCCCGGTTCTTTGCGGCGCAGCTTTTAAGAAAAAAGGTGTTCAACCTTTGCTCGATGCGGTTCTCCGCTATTTGCCAAGCCCACTCGACGTTCCCCCGATGTTTGGAAAAGATCCGTTGAAAGAAGACCGCGAGATCGAGTGTCCCACCGATTGGGAAGCGAACCTTGCGGCCCTCTCATTTAAAATTGCGAGCGATCCGTTCGCGGGCGCTCTTACTTACGTGAGAATTTATTCGGGCATTTTGAAAGTGGGCGATCAAGTCTTCAATCCTCGCGAGCAGAAGAAAGAGCGAATTCAGCGCTTGGTTCGTATGCATGCCAATTCGCGCGAAGAAATCCAGGAACTAAAAGCCGGTGATATCGGCGCCGTCGTTGGTCTCAAATTCGCGGCGACCGGAGACACGCTTTGCCATGTCTCGCACGCGGTGGTGCTTGAGTCGATTCAGTTACCTGAGCCAGTGATTGCCGTCGCGATCGAAGCGAAATCGTCTGCGGACCAAGATAAGATGATGGCCGGTCTTCAGCGTCTTGAAAGAGAAGACCCCTCATGCCGACTGCGCGTTGATGCCGACACGGGGCAAACGCTTCTCGCGGGAATGGGCGAGCTTCACCTTGAGATTTTGATCGACCGTCTTCTCCGCGAATATAAAATTCAAGCGAACGTCGGGCAGCCTCAGGTCAGTTATCGTGAGACGATTTCTAAGTCTGCGCGGGCCGACGCACGTGTCGAGCGAGTGATCGCAGGTGAGAGCCAATTTGGCCATGCCGTGATCGAAGTGAAACCAGGTGCTACCGGTTCAGGATTTAAGTTCACAAATCTTTTGGCTCCTGCGGCTCTTCCAAAAACAATGAGCGATCCGATCGAACAGGGAATCCGCGAGTCTCTTGAGAACGGAGTTCTTGCCGGTTTCCTAACGACCGATCTTGAAGTGAAGCTTGTCGGTGCTGAGTACAATCAAGAAACTGGGTCCGAGATGGCTTACAAGGTGGCCGGAGCGAATGCTTTTCGGGAAGCGGCTCGAAAAGCGGAGCCTCAGCTTCTTGAGCCCGTCTTTAAAGTCGAAGTGACCACCCCTGATGAGTTCATGGGTGGAGTGATTGGCGACCTCAATGCACGAAGAGGAAAAGTCCTGTCGATGACGGCAAAAGTGGGCCGTCAGGTCGTCGACGCAGAAGCTCCGCTTGCAGCGATGTTTGGTTATGCGACGGATTTGCGCTCGATGACCCAGGGAAGAGGAACTTTTTCCATGGAGTTTAAGCAGTTCTCGCTGACGCCACCAAAGGTCGCCCATGAGATCCTCCAAAAGCTAGGCCGCGTTTAGACAATTGCTCCGGCTCCGCCTGCGTGCTCGCTCGGTTTAAACGTTGCCGGTTCCACCGGCACCGTCGCTCGCAGACGTGCTCGCTCGGTTTTAATGGTGCCGGTTCCACCGGCACCGTCGCTCGCAGACGTGCTCGCTTATTCTTTCAATAGTTCCGGCTCATCGCTGAAATTAATTTGGGAATTATTTTGACAAGGGATGGCTGGCAAACGCATACTCTGCGCCTTGACCAGCCCTCAACGCGGGCGAACGCGGTTTTATCGATCTTTGAGACGACTTAAAAGTCGTCTCGCGCTCGAAAAAACTGCGCGATTCTGAAGGGATAGCGGATTTTCGATTGATGCCAGTGGCAGGTTCTTAAAGAACCCTCTCCATGATGGCCGAAGCCGGAAGCACGAAATAGCCAACAAGAGTCGAAATCTTGGGAAGACGTAAGTGACGGCCTGATAGACGAAACATCGTCGATGCAGGGAACGCACTGAAACTCCCCAGGGGCGGGAACCTTTTCTCCTGCATCAACCGCGAAGTCGTATGGTTTGGATTAATGTTCGACTGAAGTATTGCCGGCCGTAGGGGTTTGGTAGGGTGGCGACCCGAAGAAGAGAATGGTCGCACCACTTGGAAAGGGATTTAGATCATGCAGAGTCAGAAGATTCGCATCCGTCTGAAAGCGTTCGATCACAGACTTCTCGATCAATCGACGAGAGAGATCGTTGAAACCGCGCGCCGAACAGGTGCTCGTGTTGCCGGTCCGATTCCGCTTCCGACGCGAATCAATCGTTACACAGTTCTTCGTTCTCCTCACGTCGACAAAAAATCGCGCGAGCAGTTCGAGATTCGTACACATAAGCGAATGCTGGATATTCTTGAGCCGACACAACAGACCGTGGATCAGCTGATGAAGCTCGATCTCTCCGCGGGCGTCGATGTCGAAATCAAGTTGTCTCAGAGCTAGGATTTAGTTTTTTAATGCACGGTTTTTTCGAAAACTGTTTTTAGGAGTGATGGAAATGACAGATTCCGGTGAACAGCAAGTAACCGCTGATGCAGCGACTCCAGAGAAATCTGAAGCGTCGACTGGCATCAAGTTGCGTGGGCTGTTTCTAAAAAAGGTCGGCATGACGTCGATCTTTGGTGATGCAGGCGAGATGATTCCAGTGACTGTGCTGAAGATGGACTCTTGGGTCGTCAGCCAGTTGAAAACAGATGCGAAGGACGGCTACACGGCTGTTCAAATCGCAAGCGGTCCGAAGAAGGCTGTTCGCACGTCGAACGCCGAGCGCGGTCACCTTGCGAAGGCCGGTTTTGAGAACGGCGCGCAGTTCATTCGCGAAATTCGTTACGACGAAGCGAAAGATCTTTCTGCTGATTTGAAAGTCGGAAGCCGTATTTCGATCGACAGCCTTGGAAAAGGTGATGTCGTGAAAATCACGTCGACATCAAAAGGTAAAGGTTTTGCCGGTTCGATCAAGCGCTACCACTTTGCTGGTGGTCCTGCATCGCACGGTTCGAAGTTCCACCGTCAGCCAGGTTCAAGCGGAAACCGTACTTGGCCAGGACGAGTGATGCCAGGGAAGAAGTTCCCAGGTCATCTCGGTGCGGACACAGTGACAGTGAACAACGTAAAAGTGGTTGATGTTCTCCACGACGAAAATGTGATCCTCGTTAAGGGTCCGGTTCCAGGAGCTCGCAATTCACTTGTGAAGCTTGTGAAGGAGTAAGCCATGTCAAAAGTCGCGGTTTACAACTGGGATAAGAAAAAAGTCGGCGACATGGAGCTGCCAGAGGCAGTCTTCGGTCAGCCGGTTCGAAAAGATATTTTGCACACAGTCGTTCGCTGGCAGTTGGCTTGCCGCCGTCAGGGTAACGCTGCAACAAAAACCAAAGGCCTCGTTTCGGGTGGCGGTAAGAAGCCATTCAAACAAAAAGGGACCGGCGGAGCTCGTCAGGGTTCAAGTCGATCTCCATTGATGCCTGGTGGCGGTACCGCTTTCGGTCCTCAGACTCGAAGCTACGCTTACGCACTTCCTAAAAAAGTTCGTCAGGCGGGTCTTCGCAGCGCACTTTCGCTTTTGGCGAAAGAGGGTCGTCTTCATATTGTCGAAGATATGAAGTCGGATGGAAAAGCGAATGCACTTTCTAAAAAGCTCCAGGCTTTTGGTCTTCAGAAAGCAGTTCTTTTGGACGGAGCGGCTGATGCGATGATGTCGCGTGCGACTCGCAACCTTCCAAAGTTCCGTTACTATGGCGCCGAGGGCCTGAACGTTTATGACCTTCTGAAGTTCGACAACGCGATTGTATCGAAGGGTGCACTCGCGAAGATCATCGAGCGATGTGGAGTGGAGGCTTAATATGGCAACTATTACGATGAGCCAAATTATTAAAGCGCCTTTGATTTCCGAGAAGAACGCCGCTCACGCCGAAGATTCGAACACCTACGCGTTTGAAGTGGCGATGGAAGCGACAAAGCCGGAAATTCAAAAAGCGATCGAGAAATCATTCAATGTGAAAGTCGACAGCGTTCGCACATTGGTTTGCCGTGGGAAGTATTTCCGCAAGCAGATCAAATTGGGAAAGCCGAAGCTTTGGAAGAAAGCTCTCGTTAAGCTTCAGGCTGGCGAGAAAATTTCGATCTTTGAGGGGGCCTAATCATGGGTATTAAAACTTACCGTCCCCGTACGCCGAGCTTGCGTCAGAAGACTGGTTTCGACTTTTCGGAAATTACGAAGTCGACTCCTGAAAAGTCGCTGACGGCTCCGCTTCGTCGTAAAGGAGCTCGTAACAACACGGGCCAGATTACGATTCGGCACCAAGGTGGCGGACACAAGCGTCGTTACCGCGTTATCGATTTCAAGCGCACGAAGCAGGATGTTCCTGCCACGGTCGCGGCGATCGAGTACGATCCAAACCGAACGGCACGTATCGCTCTTTTGCATTACAAAGACGGGGAGAAGACTTACATCGTCGCTCCCATCGGTTTGAATGTTGGTGATGTGATTGTAACGAGCGCGTCGGCCGATATTAAGCCGGGGAACGCTTTGCCACTTTCTTCTATTCCGACCGGCACGATTATTCACAACGTTGAGATGCGTCCGGGCAAAGGTGCACAGATGGCTCGCGGTGCGGGTGTCGGTGCTACGTTGGTCGCGAAGCTTGGCCAGTATTGCCAGGTTCGACTTCCAAGTGGCGAAGTTCGAAACGTGCTTTCAACGTGCATCGCTTCGGTGGGTCAGGTTGGGAACACAGATAACGAAAATATTAGCATGGGTAAGGCCGGTCGCAATCGTTGGCGCGGGGTTCGTCCCAGTGTTCGCGGTATGCACATGAACCCCGTTGATCACCCACTCGGTGGTGGTGAAGGCGTGGGTAAAGGTCACCATCCGGTTACGCCTTGGGGTCAGCCTTGCAAAGGCTTTAAGACTCGTAAGAACAAGCGGACCGATAACATGATCGTCAAGCGACGCAAGTAATAGGAGTCGACTATGGCACGTTCGATTAAAAAAGGTCCTTTCGTTGATCACCACCTGATGAAGAAGATCCAAGTGGCGACAGAAAAGGGCGACAAGAAGATTATCAAGACTTGGTCGCGTCGCTCGACGATTCTGCCTGAGGCTGCGGGTCTTTCGTTTGCGGTTCACAACGGGAAAAAGTTTGTTCCTGTTTACGTGAATGAGCAGATGATCGGTCACAAATTTGGTGAATTCGCTCCGACACGAACTTTCCACGGGCACGCTGAGAAAAAGACAGCGTCCGCGGCTCCAAAGAAGTAACGAGGCAATGAGCAATGGAAATTAAAGCTTACTTAAGAAATGCAAGCGTCGGAAGTCAGAAGGCAAGAATCCTTGCTGACCTCGTTCGCGGCAAAGATGTGAACGAAGCGATCAAGCTCTTAGCGTTCATGCCTCAGAAACCTGCGGGCATGCTGAAGAAGTTGATCGAGTCGGCGGTTGCGAATGCGGAAGCTAAAAAAGTTGTCGATATCGACAACCTCTATGTGAAGCACGTGTCGGTCGACATGGCGCCATCATTGAGCCGTTTCCGTCCGCGCGCTCAAGGTCGTGCAACACCGATCAAGCGCAAGAGCAGTCATTTCAACCTAGTTCTGGACGAGAGGTAATCGGTAATGGGACAAAAGGTTAATCCTATCAGTCTTCGCGTTGGTGTGATTCGAACTTGGGATTCGCGTTGGTACGCGAAGGGCCCAACGTACATCGAGAACCTTCACGAAGACTTCAAGCTTCGAAAGTACCTCCAAGACAAACTTCGTCACGCAGGTGTTTCGAAAATCGAAACTGAGCGCGCAGCGAAAAAAGTAAAAGTGATCATTCACACAGCTCGCCCCGGTGTTGTCATCGGAAAAAAAGGCGCTGGTATTGATCAGTTGAAGGCTGAAGTTCAGAAACTCACGACGAACGAAGTGTTCGTCAATATTCAGGAAGTTCGCAAGCCTGATATCGATGCTCAGTTGGTGGCCGAAAACATCGCCCAGCAGCTCGAGAAACGAATTTCTTGGCGCCGAGCTCTAAAAAAATCCATCGCAGCAGCCATTCGTGGTGGTGTGCGAGGTATTAAAGTTCAAGTTGCGGGTCGTCTCGACGGTGCGGAAATCGCTCGAACAGAGTGGTACACCGAGAAGAGCGTTCCACTTCACACATTGCGCGCTGACATCGATTACGGTGTTGCTCGCGCGACAACAGCCTACGGAATCATTGGCGTAAAAGCTTGGATTTACAAAGGCGACATCATGACTCAGCGAGAAGCTGACGAGGCGAACCGTGTTAAGTCCTAAACGAACAAAATATCGTAAGAGTCACAAAGGTCGTCGCAAAGGTTTTGCGACTCAGTCCAACTTCGTCGCCTTCGGAGACTTCGGTCTTCAGGCCGCAGAAGACTGCGCTCTGACTTCGCGTCAGATCGAAGCGAGTCGTATCGCTATCAGTCGCTCTGTGAAGCGCGGAGGAAAAGTTTGGGTACGTGCTTTCCCGCACAAGCCAGTGAGCCGAAAGCCGGCTGAAGTTCGAATGGGTTCCGGAAAAGGAAACCCCGAATTTTGGGTCGCGGTCGTAAAGCCAGGTCAGATTATTTTTGAAATCAACGGTGTCACACGTGAGCAAGCTCTTGAGGCGTTTCGCCTAGCTGCACACAAGTTGCCGCTTAAAACCAAATTCTTGGCTCGGGAGTAGTAGTCATGTTTTACGCGGAAATTTCGGGCCTTTCGGCCAAAGAGATTGTGAAGAAGAAAAAAGAGCTCCAGGCAGAAATGTTTGATGCTCGTATGAAAAATAGCATGGGGCAGTTGACGAATCCGATGGTGATTCGTGCCGCTCGCAAAGACATTGCTCGTCTCAACACAGCGATGACTTTGTTAGTTAAGAAGTCCGCTGGTGCTGCTGCGCCAAAAGCGCCGGCTAAAAAGTCGGCTCCCAAGGCAGGCAAGAAACCTGCTGCGAAAACGGCAGCTCGCGGAAAGAAAGGTTAATTAGATATGAAAAAACCTGGACACACTGAAGGCCGCGGTCGGCAGATTGAAGTTGTCGGTGAAGTCGTCAGCGATAAAATGCAGAAGACGATCACTGTTCAAATTTATCGCCTGATCCGTCACAAAAAATACGGAAAGTTCATGCGTCGTAGCTCGGTTTTCAAGGCTCACGATGAAAAGAACGAAGCGAAGATGGGTGATGTAGTGCGCATCGTACACACTCGTCCTTTGAGCAAAACAAAGCGTTGGGCGCTGAAAGAGATCGTTCAGCAAGGCCGTCGCACTCAAGAGGTGAACGCATGATCCAAATGCAGACGCGTCTTCGAGTTGCTGACAACTCGGGCGCAAAAGAAGTTATGTGTATCAAGGTTATCGGTGGTTCGCACCGCCGTTACGCTTCGGTCGGCGACATTATTGTTGTCGCGATCAAAGAGTCGATGCCGCAATCGAAAGTAAAGAAGGGTGACGTAGCGAAAGCCGTCGTCGTTCGCACAAAGCGCAAAGTTCGCCGCGCTGATGGCACTTTCATTCGTTTCGACGATAATTCCGCCGTTTTGATTAACAACCAGAAAGAGCCGATTGGAACCCGTATTTTCGGACCCGTCGCTCGTGAACTCCGTGCCAAGCAATTCGTGAAAATCGTATCGCTTGCTCCGGAAGTTCTTTAGGAGATCGGCTTATGGCAAAAACACAAGCTGCAAACCAACACGCGAAAGAGCAGAATCGCGTACAGAAGAAGTACCATGCGGACATCGTTCCTTCGTTGAAAAAGCAATTGGGTGTATCAAGCCCAATGCAGGTTCCGCGACTGGAAAAAATCGTCATCAACGTCTGCTTGGGTGATGCGACTCAAAACCCGAAGCTTGTAACTCAAGCTGCGGAAGAGTTGACGACGCTTTCTGGACAGCGCGCTGTCATCACGAAGGCGAAAAAGGCGATCTCGAACTTTAAACTTCGAGAGAACATGCCAATCGGCGCGCGGGTTACACTTCGCGGTGACCGCATGTGGGCTTTCATGGATCGTCTCGTGAGCCTCGCGCTTCCGCGAGTTCGAGACTTCCGTGGGCTTCCGCCAAAAGGTTTCGATGGACGCGGAAACTACAACCTGGGCCTTAAGGAACAGATTGTTTTTCCTGAGATTAACTATGATCGCGTCGACAAGGTGCGAGGCATGAACATCACGATTTGCACATCTTCTGATGATGATTCGGGTGGTCGGGCCTTGTTAGAAGCGTTGGGGATGCCGTTCCGCAAGTAGTGCGGTTTTGGATTGCTGAATAAAGCTAAGCTTGATTTGGAGTAGGAATGGATACGATCGGTGAATTTTTGACTCGAGTTCGCAATGCGGGCCTTGCACGTCACGAAAAAGTAGATGTGCCGAGTTCTAAAGTGCGAGTCGGGATTGCTGGAGTTTTGAAACAGGGTGGCTACATTCGCGACTTTAAAGTCGTGAAAGATGGCAAACAGGGAATGATGCGAATCTACCTGCGCTACCTCGAAGACGGTCGTCATGCGATCACGACAGTGGACCGCGCAAGTCGTCCAGGTCGTCGACTGTATGTCGCCTGCGATGCGATTCCAAAGGTGCGTTCGGGTTTCGGGATTGCTGTCCTGAGCACGAGCAAGGGTATTATGAGCGATAAAATGGCGACAGAACAACGACTCGGTGGCGAGCTTGTCTGCACGCTTTGGTAGGGTGGTAGATCATGTCTAGGGTAGGTCGATCTCCTGTTGTTATTTCAAACGGGGTACAAGTAACGATTTCTCCGGCCAACGAAGTGGTCGTAAAAGGTGCGAAAGCGACAATGAAAGTCGCTATGCGGCCCGAGATTTCGGCGAAAGTTGAAAACAATGAAATCGTTCTCTCGCGCAGAGATGAGTTGGCGCAGTCACGAGCTCTTCATGGGCTTTATCGTGCACTGATTCAAAATGCGATGACGGGCGTAACCACTGGTTTCACGAAATCACTCGATCTCGTTGGCGTCGGTTACCGCGCGGCTGTGAGTGGCAAGAAGCTTGAGCTTTCGCTAGGCTACAGCCACCCCATTCACTTTCCGATTCCTGATGGGATCGAAGTGAAGGTTGAAAAGCAGACTCAAATTTCGGTGATCGGCGCAAGCCGTGAACTGGTCGGTCAGGTCGCTGCGAAAATTCGTGGTTTCCGTCCGCCAGAGCCATACTTGGGTAAAGGTGTTAAGTACTCGGACGAGAAGCTTCGTCGCAAAGAAGGAAAGTCTGCCGGCAAGTAGTGCGGCGGCTCGCTAGAGTTAGTTGGGTTATAGTTATTAAGGTCATTAAGGTTGGTGGTTTGTGAGAATTCGTACAACAAAGCATACGGCGACTCGAGCAGTTGCCCGCGAGAAGAAGAAGCTGAAGATTCGCAAGCGCGTGATCGGTTCTGCCGAGCGTCCTCGTCTCTGCATCTTTCGCAGCTCTAAACATGTTTATGCTCAAGTGATCGATGATGCGTCGGGAGTTACTCTCGCGTCGGCGTCGACTTTGGACACAGACGGTGTTTCGGGCGCAAACAAAGATGCATGTGCAGCGATCGGTAAAGAAGTTGCGAAGCGTGCTGTTGGTAAAAATATTAAACAGGTTGTCTTCGATCGAAATGGTTACTTGTACCATGGTCGAGTGAAAGCCCTCGCTGAAGCCGCTCGTGAGGGCGGACTCGAATTCTAATGTTCAACCTAGGGTTGGCTGTATTTTTAGGAGCACTGAGTGGAATCTAACGATAGAAGAGAGTCGAGTTCGGAATTCGAAGAGCGAGTGGTCGCGATCCGACGTGTTGCGAAAGTTGTAAAGGGCGGTAAGCGCTTTTCTTTCGCTGCACTTGTGGTGGTTGGCAACCAATCTGGCGATGTTGGTTTCGGTACCGGCAAAGCAGGAGAGGTTCCTGAGGCCATTGGCAAAGCGAGCCGTGGCGCAAAGAAGAGCTTCCGTAAAGTTCCGTTGATCGATGGACGCACGATTGCTCACGAAGTTGTCGGTCGCTTTGGCGCCGCAAAAGTCGTGATGCGACCCGCGGCTCCAGGTACCGGCGTTATTGCCGGTGGAGCGGTCCGAGCGGTGCTCGAGTCGGTGGGAGTAAAAGATATCCTTACGAAGTGCGTTGGTACTCGTAATGCGAACAACGCTGTTCGAGCGACGCTCGATGGTCTTGCACAACTTCGTCTTGAAGCTGTGTCGGCTGAATAGAGGTAGAAAATGGCTAAGAAGTTTAAAGTGACATTGAAGCGAAGCTTGATCGGTTGCACTGAGACCCAGCGCAACACGGTTCGTTGCTTGGGCCTAAGACATCGCCATCAAACTGTAGTTATCGCTGATAACCCAGCGATGCGTGGTCAGATCATGAAGGTTCAGCACATGGTGGACGTTCAGGTCGAAAAGTAGACTTTCGAACAAAGATTTTAGGAAGGTAGTTATGAGTATTCTCTCTCAACTCATGCCCAAACGGGGCTCGACAGGCGTTACAAAACGCAAAGGCCGTGGCCACGCAACTGGTCAGGGCGGTACTGCAGGAAAAGGTCACAAAGGACAAAAGGCGCGTACGGGCGGCCGAGTTCGTTGGGGTTTTGAGGGCGGTCAAACGCCTCTCATGCGTCGAACGCCGAAATCGGGCTTTAACAACAAGAACTTCCGTACTGAGTACGACATCGTCAATCTTTCGGATCTCGAGAAGCTCTCTGGCGAAGTCACTCCTTTGTCTTTGAAAGAGGCAGGCGTGGTCGGCCGCGGACTTGTAAAAGTCCTGGGCACCGGCAAGCTTTCGAAGAGCCTCACGGTCAAAGCGCACAAATTCAGCGCGACCGCAGAGGCCTCGATCAAAAAAGCGGGCGGCAAAACGGAAGTTATTAAAGTTCGTGCTTTCGATGAATCTCCGCTGAAAAAGAAGCTCAGCCCATCGAAGCTCAAAAAGCTCGCAAAGAAATAGAAGTTTAGGGTCGGAGTTCCGGCCCTAGTGCGGCGCACTGGAAATCGCGAACCAGTTGCTAAGCAGGCCTCTTCATAGCGAAATAGAGCGAATCTATGTATGAGCCTCCGGCCGATCTTTAGTAGGTCATTCGGGGGCTTCGTCAATTCCGAGGTGGAACGTGTCAGCAGCAGATAATATCGCCGGTAACTCGGACCTTAAAAAACGAATTCTATTCACACTCGCCATGCTTGCGATTTATCGCCTTGGTGTTCACGTGCCGACGCCGGGAATTGATGGAAGAACTGTTTTTCAGTTCTTCCAGGGACAGGGCGGAATCCTTGGGCTCTTTAACACTTTCACGGGTGGCGCTCTCAACCAGTTCTCGATTTTCGCGTTGGGAATTATGCCCTACATCTCGAGCTCGATCATTTTTCAGCTTTTGACGGCGGTCGTGCCAGCTCTTGAGCAAATTAAAAAAGAGGGCGAACCAGGTCGGCGAAAAATAACTCAGTACACTCGCTACGGGACTGTCGTTTTGGCGATCGTACAAGGTCTTGCGATCAGCTCTTGGCTGGAAGGTTCAAATTTCGAAGGAAAACCACTGGTGCTTTCGGCAACGGTTGGATTCTTGTCTTTCAAAGTGATGACGGTGATCACGCTGACTGCGGGAACATGCTTTATCATGTGGCTCGGAGAGCAAATCACGGAACGTGGTTTTGGTGATGGTACTTCGCTCATCATTTTCTCAGGTATCGCGGCCGGTATTCCTCAAGGTGCGATCAATCTTTATGAGATGGTAGCCAACAAAGAAATGAACGGTTTGGTGGCTCTCGTTTTGATCGCGATGATGGCGATCGTGATTGGCTTCATCGTTTTCTTGGAGTGGGGTCAGCGTCGAATTCCAATCCACTTTTCACAGCGTGGCGGCAAAGCCGTTTTGGGATCTCAGGCAAGTCATCTTCCTTTGAAGATCAATTTGTCGGGCGTTATCCCGCCGATCTTCGCAAGCTCGCTCTTGTTATTTCCGGCGACCTTAGCACAGTTTGTTCAAGCGCCGTGGGTGACAGCTCTCCGTGACTCGCTCACGCCGACAAGTGGGCTTTACTTGGTTCTTGAAGTCGCCTTGATCGTCTTTTTCTGCTTCTTCTACACAGAAATTGTTTTGAACCCGGTTGAAATCGCTGAAAATCTCAAAAAGGGCGGCAAGTTCATTCCCGGTATCCGCGCCGGTAAAAGCACGTCCGATTACATTCAGCGCGTGATGGATCGAATCAATGTGGGCGGCGCTATGTACCTAAGTGCTGTCGTTGTTCTTCCGACGCTTCTTATCGACAAGTTGAAAGTGCCATTTTATTTCGGCGGAACCAGTATTTTGATCCTCGTCGGTGTTGCGCTGAATACGACGCAGCAGCTTCAGTCCTACATGATGAACCAACGCTATGAGAGCATCATTCGCGGAGCTAAGCAGCGCACGCGGAGGGTTCAGTTTTGAACATCATTCTTTTCGGCGCCCCAGGTGCTGGCAAGGGAACCCAGTCTGCGCTTTTAGTTGAGCGCAAGGGTATGAAGCAGATTAGTACCGGCGACATTTTTCGCGAGCATATCCGCCAGGAAACTCGACTTGGTGTTGAGGCAAAATCCTTTATGGATGCAGGCAACCTTGTTCCCGATGAAATCGTTGTGGGGATGGTCGAAGACGTTCTGAAGGATCTCGGCGGGCAGAGCTTTATTTTGGATGGCTTCCCTCGCACTGTCCCTCAGGCCGAGTCTTTGGAAGTTATGCTTCAGAGTAATTCTTTGAAAATCGACAAAGCATTGTTTCTTGAAGTCCCACGGGATGTTCTGATTGCGCGATTGGCCGGACGGCGCGTCTGTACCGGTTGCGGTGCGACCTACCACACTTTGGTTAAGAAGCCCGCGATGGCAGGGATCTGTGACCTCTGTGGCGCCAATGTCGAGCAGCGCAAGGACGACAAAGAAGATGTGGTTTTGACCCGGCTCGAGGCCTACGAAACCTCAACAGCGCCATTGAAAGCCTATTTCACGAAAAAGGGGCGTTTTGTAACTGTCTCAGGAGTGGGCGAGACGGAAGATATTTACAAACGGCTCATCGCTCATATCTGATTCCTGCCCTTTCAAAGTTTTTACGCGCGCAGATTGTTGGCCCGGACTTGATATATTTGCGCCCAAGTTGCTTTATTTTCAGGCAACCGGGGGACAGGCAAAAATTGTGCTAAGGACCTCGCACGGTGCTGGACAACCGCTGATCGGACTGTTAACACCGCACGCTGGGTTTAGATTTTCTGGGCTTCGTTTCGCATTCTTTTTTGGTCGTTTTTGACTGATTTAGAATGCGATCTGGAGCGGTGATTTTAGATCTAAATTTTTCGGATTTTTCACTTTTCGTTTTGTTCTTTAGCGGCTGTTTTTTGATCGACTAAGTACGGTCGCAAAAAACCTAAGGATTTAAGGCGAAGAGAAAGAGCGACGTCAGAAATGATTTTTCTCGTAGGGAAATTCGAAAAGTAAAAGAGTCGTTGAGAGGCGATTTTTTGAAGTTAAACAAGAATTTTAATTGATCGAGAGTGCAACTGATTCTCGAGAAGTTAGGAAACATTCGCAATGAAAGCCAAAATATGAAAGTGCGAGCTTCCGTCAAACGGATCTGCAACAAGTGCAAGGTTCTCAAACGAAAAGGGGTTATTCGAGTGATCTGTGAAAACCCTAAACACAAACAACGGCAGGGGTAATCGATGGCTCGTATTGCTGGTGTTGATTTGCCGCGCAACAAGAGAGTTGAAGTTGCACTTCAGTACATCTACGGAGTGGGTATCGCTCGTTCGAAACAAATCATGGAATTCGCAAGTCTTCCGAAAGAACTTCGTTCTGATGATTTGACCGACGCGCAAATCGCAAAAATTCGTGAATTTCTCGAAGCTACTATCAAGGTTGAGGGTGACCTCCGCCGCGATATCGGTCTCGCTATCAAGCGTTTGATGGACCTCGGTTGCTACCGTGGCCTTCGTCATCGCAAAGGTCTTCCCGTTCGTGGACAGAGCACTCGTCAAAACGCGCGCACTCGTAAGGGTCCACGTAAGACGGTCGCGAACAAGAAGAAGGCGGTATAACCGATGGCTGCTAAGAAAACTGGTAAGAAAAAAGTTAGAAAATCGGTCGCCCACGGCAAGTGCTTTGTACAAGCTGGTTTCGGCAATACGATCGTGACGCTCACGGATCCCGTCGGAGAAGTGATTGCATGGTCGAGCGCGGGACATTTGGGTTTCAAGGGATCTCGAAAAGGAACTCCGTTTGCAGCGCAGGTTGCAGCGGAAGACGCAGCGAAAAAAGCGATGGAACAAGGTCTTCGTTCGGTCGATCTTTTCTTGAAGGGTCCCGGCGCAGGCCGTGAACCCGCTGTACGTTCTTTGTCGTTGGCGGGAATTCGCGTCGCTACTATGCGTGACGTAACTCCCATCCCACATAACGGGTGCCGTCCTCCAAAACGGCGCCGTATCTAACTTGGATATAGGGAGTTAACTGTGAGTTGCATTAACGAAAGCGTCTGCAAATTGTGCCGTCGCGAAAACGTGAAGCTCTTCTTGAAGGGCGACCGTTGTTTTACAGATAAGTGCTCGTTCGAGCGTCGACCGTATCCTCCGGGACAGCACGGCCAAAGCCGTTTGAAGTTCTCGGAATTCGCGCTTCAGCTTCGTGAGAAGCAGAAGACGAAGCGTTACTACGGCGTTTACGAAAAGCAGTTCCGAAAGTATTTCCACGAGGCGGATCGTCGTCGTGGTGTGACCGGAACCGAGCTCCTTCGTCTTCTCGAAACACGTCTCGACAACGTGGTTTACACACTTGGTTTTGCATCGAGCCGTCGCGAAGCGCGTCAGCTTGTTAAGCACGACCACTTCCTTGTTAACGGATCGAAAAACAACATCCCGAGCTTCAATGTTGAAAAGGGTGATGTGATCGAGGTTCGCGAGGGAAGCCGTGGCGTGAACAAGGTTCTTGCGGGAATCGAGAGCGCGCAGAAGCGTGAAATTCCGGATTGGTTGCAGGCCGATCACGGTGCTTTCAAAGGCACTGTGAAGGATGTCCCAAGCCGTGAGAACATCACGTTGGCTGTCGAAGAGAATATGATCGTTGAATACTACTCGCGTTAATCGCGAGTCGGTGAAGCGGTTGATGGCAGTTGCCGTTAATCGCTTTCAGTCGTCGGGATCGGTTTCGATTTTCGGCGATGGGTTCAGCAAAGCTCAATTTAATAATGAATCGATGAGGCTAGGAGACAAAGAGTGCAAGGTCATAACCATGGGGCCCAGCTGGGCGTTCCACACGGAAGCATGCAAGAGCATTACTACAAATTCTGGCGCGACCTTATCAAGCCCAAGGGCTATGAAGTAGAGCGAGAGACGCTGTCGGATGAGTACGGTAAGTTCATCATCCGTCCGCTTGAACGCGGCTACGGAGTGACTCTTGGAAATTCGCTTCGCCGTATTTTGCTCAGCTCAATGATGGGCTCAGCGGTATCGGCAGTGAAGTTCGAGGGAATTCTTCATGAATTCTCGACGATGCCGGATGTTCGCGAGGACGTTACAGATATTATTTTGAATCTGAAGCAGCTTCGTTTCAAGCAGCACAGCCCGGAGGCTCAAACTCTTCGTATCACGAAGACTGGCCCCGGTGTTGTGACCGCTCGAGATATTCAAGTGAACGACAAAGTCGAGATCTTGAATCCTGACCAGCACATTGCGACTCTTGGCCCGAACGCGACGTTCAGCGCCGAGCTTTTCGTAACGTTCGGTCGCGGCTACGTCTCTGCTGACGAGAATTCTCACCAATTGCCGGTTGGCTTCATTGGTGTGGACGCTCTCTACAGCCCGATTCGCAAAGTGAACTATCATGTTTCTAACGCACGAGTTGCTCAGCGCACGGATTACGATGCTCTGACATTCGAAGCTTGGACAGATGGTTCGTTAAAGCCAGAAGAAGCGGTCGCTTTGGCGTCGAAAATCATGAAGGAACAGCTTCAGATTTTCTTGACGTTCGATGAGGCCATGGAGCCGACAGAAGAACAAGAAGTGAAGTCATCACCAGTTCTGAACGAGAATTTGTTCCGTTCGGTGGATGATCTTGAGCTTTCTGTTCGTTCGGCGAACTGTTTAAAGAACGCGAATATCCGATTTATCGGAGAACTCGTTTCTCGCAGTGAAGCTGAGATGTTGAAAACAAAAAACTTTGGACGCAAATCGCTCAACGAGATCAAAGAGATCTTGACGGAGATGGGCCTTCACCTCGGTATGAAAATCGACGGGTGGCCTCCTCAGGGTTGGGATCCGAACACAGCGATTCCGCGTAAGGACGCATAACGATGAGACACAATGCACGTGTAAAACATTTTGGCCGTAAAACAGGGCCGCGCAAGGCACTCTGGCGCGGACTTGTGAACTCGCTTGTCGAGCACGGTCGTATCAAAACAACTTTGGCAAAAGCGAAAGAGCTGCGCCGTCACGTTGAGAAAGCAATCACTGTGGGTAAGAAGCAAACGCTTCATGCTCGCCGCTTGCTTCTCGCGCGTTATCCCAACGAGGGAGTCGTGGCGACAATCATGTCGGACATCGCTCCTCGCTTTCAGGATCGTGAGGGTGGTTACACTCGCATTCTGAAGTTGGGCATGCGACCGGGCGACAGCGCAGAAATGGCTTACATCCAGTTCGTAGACTTCAACGCGGCCGAGAAGGCAGAAGCTCTTGCGAAGGTTGACGAAAAAGCTGTTGCAGCGAAAAAACGTACAGCCTCGAAAGCGGCTGATGCGAAGAAGAAACGTGTTCGCAAGCTTCAGGGGAAAGCGCGCGCAGTTTTGGCTGCTAAGAAAAAGAAGAAGTAAAAGTCGCTCTGACGAAAGTCAGATTGGAATTCGAAACCAGGCAGGTTTGATTCCAATTCGATTTTTAGCAAAGTCGATGTAGGAAAGGCTGGGGTGACCCGGCCTTTTTTTTTCCTGGGGCTGATTCGACGAGGAGACCAAAGTGAGCAAAATGGCTGTGAAGAAGAAGAGTTCGGCTGCGACTTGGGGTTTGGCATTTGTCGTCTTTGTCGTGGCGTTGGCGGGGGTCTGGTGGGCGTTAAAGACGAAGTTTGACGCTAACAAGCTTCCAAAGTCTTACGAGTACGTGGAGCAGTTTGAAAAGGAAGGAATTCCCGCGATCGAGGCGGTCGACCTCGCTGGGCGACCCTTCGATCTTGCGACCATCGACACACCGGTTGTCATCGTAAATTTCTGGGCGTCTTGGTGTGCGCCGTGTGTGGAGGAGTTTCCGTCGATGCTGAAGCTTGTTTCAGCGCTGAACGGAAAGCTTACGATCGTCGCGGTTTCAATGGATGAGGACGAGAAGGACCTTAGGGCGTTTGCAAAGCTCTTCAAGGTTCCTCAGCCGGGATTTGAGGTCCTTTGGGATAAGGACAAGAAGGTGATGAACACCTACGCGGTCGGAAAGCTTCCAGAGAGCTACATCGTCGGCCGCGACCGAAAGCTCATTCGAAAAGTTTTAGGTATCGAAGATTGGGCAACGCCAAACGCTATCGACTACTTCAAGTCCCTCGCCGAAGAAAAACCGCAATAAATCGGTGAGCCGGCGTGCGAACCGCAGCGCAGCCGGGCTGGGCCCCGGCGCAGCGATACATTTAGAACCCGAACTTCTTTTTTAGGTCTTCGACGGCCTTGCCGGCTTCGTTTTGGAGCTTCGATTTTTGAGCGCCGATGGCTTTGTTCTTTTCTTGTTCGAGCTTGTTTTTAAGCTCGTTCACGGCGTTTTCTTTACCCTGAAGCACTTTGGTAATGTCGCCGGAACTGGACGAGAAGGACCCGAGAAGTTTGTCTTTTTCTTTCCCGATGACGTCGTCGATCATGCTCTGAATTTTCGCTTTGGCTTGATTGATTTTAAGCTGCAGCTGCTTCTCGAATCCTTTTTGAAGTTCGCCGCCAAGGTTGGAATCAAAGTCGAAATCGAGTGAAGTCCAAGTTCCTTTCACTCCGGCATTCAGAGTGACCTTCGGTACGTCGCCCACGATGGCTTTGATAATTTCGTCGACCATTGGTGCTTTGGCCGACGCCTCATAATTTATTTTTTCAAACGAGGACTGAATCGTCATTGCGATGGCTTGGCCGCGAAGCTCGGCTCGGATGCGGCTTGAACCGGTGGCCTCTTTGAATCCCAGCTGAACGTCTTCGCTTTGAATCAGCTTCTGCTCGGTGATCGGAAATCGACCGACACTCAGGTCGAGGCTCTCAACCGGATCTTCGGTGCGATGATCGATGGTGACAAGACCTTTAACATCTTCGATTCGAGACGAAGGGAAACGGCCTTCGAAAGACAGCGTCGTTGCGAGACCCAGCATTGGTTGGTCATCTGTGAGATTGCGAATTTCCCCTTTCAGATCTCCGGAAGGTCCGTCGGGAGTTTCTTTCGACGAAAGCGTCGCTTTTTTGAGCCAAAACATTGGATACGCCTTGGGCCGTCCGAATTTGTAGTTCTTCCCGTCGACGCGTTCTCTGGGGCGTGGCTTTTCGAACTCGGCTTTTTCTTCGGCTGATTTTTTTGGCGGCATGAACTGACGTGCTTTGGTCATGTATTTTTCTGCCTGAACAACACGAGATAAGATCATGGGCCCAAAGATCGATTTTGCGATAGAAGCTGCGTCGAGCGACGGAATTTTTAATCGCATCTGAAGATCTTTGATATCTTGATCGACGAAGCTCTTAAGCTGGTCGACGCTTGATTTCATGATGTTCATTTCGCTGCCGACGGCTTGCCCTGTCGTTTTGACTTCTTTCGCTTTGCTATCAACTTCTTTTACGAGCTGGTCGATTTCCTGAAGCGACTTTTGAACTTCGAGTGGGTTTGAAAAGCCGTCGAGTTTGATGGCTTTTGCGCGTTTTTCAATGGCTTGGAAATCCTCGTTTTTTGGAAGCTTTGCGATGCGCTCCTTCCACTCGGCCTGCTTTTTTTGAAATTCGCTCTCGAGATCTTTAATTCGCTGCGAGCTTTTAAGTTCTGTTCCGATCGACGTTAATTGTGCCGCCGGGTCGGCGCCTTGAAGAAGGGCCGCTGCGTCGCCGAGGACGTTTTGGCTAAATTCCTTTTTGGCATTCTCCAGAGCGTCCTCTTTGAGATTTTGAAACGTTGATTCCCCAGGAGGATCGGGCGGAAGAACTCGGCCCGGCTTTTTTCGAACAGTGCCGATCCGGATGTCGAGGATGCTGGCGTCTTCGATGGCGACTTTGCCTCGCAGGAGGGCATCCCAAAGCATTTCCCAACGCATGGATCCGAATTCAACGACGTTTTTTTCTGGGGCTTCAGCGTTCGTGATCTGGATCCCTCGAACATCGAGCGAGGCACTCCAGAAGCTTGTTTTGAGGTCCGCAATGTTAACTTCGGCTCCGTTGGCTTGGGTGCCGACGTACTCGATCGCGCGCCGTGCGTGCGAATCGAAGAAGAAAAAGAAGTAGGCCCAAATCAGCGCAACGATCACGGTGAGAGGCACGATGGCTTCCCATCGGATGGGGCCCTTTTTCTTAGGAGTCTTTGCGGAGGAGGTCTTGTCGTTCTTTGCTGTTACGTTTGTCATTTTTTAATCCTTGAGAAATTTGCGAGCCGAGATTTAGGCGCCGTAGAGCTCGTCGTATTTAGCGTAGAAGCTGTAGAAGCTTGTCGCTTTCACGGCCTTCCAAAGCTTTGTTTCCTTGAAGCGAGCAACGACAGTGTCTCGATATTTCTGAATAAGGATTTTTGAACCGACAAACACGAAGGGAGCAAGTGCAAGGCTCACGATGGCCGAACCCATTGCGATTGAGTTGTAGAACTTCGTGAATGGAATTATCGGCATATTGTACATTTCAGTGAACAGGGGACGAAGGGACTCCATCTCGAGAACGGTCATCCCTAGTTCGTGAGAAATCGGGTCGACCACCCAGGCGACAAACGAAAAGAAAAAAGCGAAAATCATCGCGGCGCCAATTTGAATTCGGAAGAGAAAAATCACCGCAATCACAAAAAACGTTTGAATAGAAAGAGCGGGAGCGAACCCGAGAATCAGACCACAGGCAATGCCGCTGGCGATTTGATTGCTGCCGGTATCGGAGTTCAGAAGTTTCAAGAAACTGAATATTTGCTTCAATAAAAATGTCATGCGCCCAAGGTTAGCCACGGGGGGCGCTCTATGGCAATCTCCCGTTCGCAACGTTTGGCTCGCAGCGCCCGGCCGCAACGCCGCGTCCATGTCTGATGGGTCGGCGCGACGCATTGACGGCAAGTCCGGCTTAGGTCAATATCCACGTCATCATTTGAGCCCGACTCAGGAATCGAGGGGGCAGGGAGCTTTGCGATGTCCGGACAGGCCGTTCCATACTTAGATTTAAAGCCTCAATACCGATCCATGGAAACCGCGATCAATGCGAGAATTAAGACGGTTCTTGAGCACGGACAGTTTATTTTAGGACCTGAGGTTGAAGAGTGTGAAAAAGCGCTCGCGGCTTTTGCGGGCACGAAGTATTGCCTGACGGCAGCGAGCGGAACGGATGCTCTTGTGATGGCGCTGATGGCGCTCGGCATTGGTCCTGGTGATGAAGTGATCACGACTTCGTTTTCTTTTTTCGCGACGGCTGAAGTGATTTCGCTCGTCGGAGCAACGCCGGTCTTTGCTGATATCGATCCAGTCACCTACAACTTGGATCCCCTAAAAGCGGAAGCGATGATCACGAAAAAGACAAAGGCGATCATGCCTGTTTCGCTTTACGGTCAGCCGGCGGATTTTGCGGCTTTTGAGAAAATTTCGAAGACGCACGGAATTCCTGTGGTTGAAGACGCCGCTCAAAGTTTTGGTGCCGTCTACAATTACCCCGCGGGATTACGTTGCGCGGGTTGCAACGCCGCTGAGGGCTCGAAGTGCTCGGGCTGCCGCAGCGGAGCGCTTGGAGTGATCGGTGCAACGTCGTTCTTCCCAGCCAAGCCGCTCGGATGTTACGGCGACGGTGGGGCTGTTTTTACGAACGACGAAGCGCTCTATAAAAAAATGGCGATCATTCGCGTCCATGGCCAGGAGTCCCGGTATCATCACGTCGCGATCGGAATCAACGGTCGTCTCGACACTCTTCAGTGCACGATCTTGATCGAGAAGTTGAAACGCTATGGATGGGAGATCGAACGGCGTCAGCGAGTGGCTGGGATGTATAGCGAGGCCTTCGCCGGAATGGGTGCCAAGCTTGTAACGCCGAAAGTGATGAGTGATCGGCAATCAGTGTGGGCGCAGTATACGGTTTTGGTTCAAGACCGAGACGCTTTTGCGAAAGCCTTGAAAGAAAAAGGCGTTCCAACGTCCGTCCATTATCCGTCGCCGCTTCATCATCAGCCGGTGTATCGAGAGCTTAGGGATCGATACAATCTTCCAGAAACGGAAAAAGCTTCGAAGTCTTGCATAAGTCTTCCGCTTTACGCAGACATGCCCGATGCGGACATTGAGCGTGTGATTAAAGCTGTAAAGGAAGTTTTGGGGTAACCTCTCTTCAGCTCGACGAAAAGCAACTTTTTGCGCGCGAGTTGTTCGATGTTCTGTATGACCTCGGTGGGCTCGGGGCAGTGCCTCCTGCGTTTTCTCCGGAAGAGGCAGCGTCGATCGCTTCTTTGGAGATTGACGACCTTCTATCATTGAATGATCCAGCGACGTTGGAGCAAAGGCATGAGCACTTCGCCATACCCGGAACAGTTTCTTCGGATTATTTGGAGAAGTTTTATTGGCTCGCGAATGGAAAGCTAATTCTGGCCGGTATTCGTCACCTGTCGGGCCATCGTGATGAGCCGTTCGTTCATGTAATGAGTTCTTTCGCACCAACCATTCAAGACCTTTCGATTCTCGCAGATTTAGCGCGAGCGAGATTTTCGATGTTCCGCCCAAAGGGTTTGAGTCTCGCGCTGAAACCGTCGGTCGTGCCGGAGGACATCGTGGGCGACCTCAGGCTAGCGAGACGTGTTGTCGTAGGTAAGCTGTCTGAAATTCTAAATCGTCCAAGGCCTGTCGGATTTGAACGGATCTCCTTTGAGCCATTTGATATTGAGTCGAGATACTCTTGGTACGAGTCAGCGTATCGAGATTTTCACCTTGAACGTCCGAGCTTGAGAAAATGGGTTCCCATCACTGATCGGTCTGATCTTCGGGCCTGTGCGAACGATGGATGGATTTTTCAGGTAAGAATCGACGAAAAAGTTGCAGGTTTAATTGCGGCCGAGAGCCGGGCGCTATTGGGGCGCACCGGTGCCTATATGACCGAGCTGCTATTAGTTCCGCCGTTTAGAGGTCAAGGATTGGCAGCGGCGCTGCAGCGAAAGTTTGTCGAGACGTTGGCTCGCGATTCAGAGGGGACGTTGGCTCGCGATTCAGAGGGGACGTTGGCTCGCGATTCAAAGGAGACGTTGGCTCGCGAAGTCGAGCTCATTTGGGGAACGATTGATTCGGGAAATCAAGCTTCGATGAGCACAGCGAGGCGAGTCGGCCGCACCGCAATTCGGTCAGAGTATTTTCTAAAGCTTTAGAAGGAAAAATTCTACGGCGCTCGAAGCTTTTGGTCGAGATCGCGCATCACGGTTTCAAAATTGAAATTTTCTAGGACAAGGTGGTGACCGTTATTTCCGAATTCCGCCCACTTTTCTTTTTGGTCGATGGCCGTGAGAAGTGTCGACCGAAGCGAGTCGGTGGATCCCGGCAAAAATAGCCAACCCGTTGTGTGTGGACGAATCACATCCGGAGATCCACCGCTGTCTGTCGCAAGGCATGGGACTTTTGCGAGAAGTGATTCAAGAAGTGTGAGCGCGAAATTTTCTTTGTAGGTGGCTAAAACAAAAAGATCGAAGGCCGATAGATAAGTACTTCCGGCCTCAAGGCGCCCGATCTTGTGAATCCGAGACCGTATCACAAGACTCATTCGGCTGACGGCCTCGGTGAGCTCGCGGTCGAGGTCTGAGGCCTTGGGGTCTCCGTCGGTCGGTGGACCAATCATCAGAAAGTGAATGTCTGACCGCGACTGCATGAGGTCCGTGACGGCTTCAAAGAGCTCGCGACTTCCTTTGCCTTCATCCACCCGAGACATTGTGCCGATGACGAGAGCGTCCTCGGGAATTGAAAGCTTCGCTCGTGCGTCTGATTTCGTTTGGAGATTTTCTAAAAATAGATCCGTGCGGCGACCGTAACGAACGACATCGATTCTCTTCGAGGCGATCGGGAGATTTCGTTCGAGCGTTTCTTTTGAAGCTTGCGACGAGCACCAGACGCGGTCGAGGACAGAGTAAGAAAGCGCGTGAAGAGGGTCCACTTTAGAATGGCTGATCCAGATGTGCGTGTACAGAACGACCTTCGGAGTTTTGCGCCCCGTGAGCTTTGCTTTTATTTTTGAAAGCGCGAGCGCAGGCCAGTGACGTTTCAGCTCTTGCGTCGAATGAAGAATGATCGCATCGAAGTTCAGTGGATCGATCTCACCGAAAGAAGTGCCAATAGAAATGCCAAATCGAATGGTTGTATTGAGAGATTTGATTCTTTGGTAAAGTGGTGCTTCTTTTTTTACGAGGAAAGTCACGTCGTTCAAGGCACGGCCTGCCTCGTCCTTTGCCGTCGCGTGATGTTCGGCCACTTCCACGGCGTACGCTTCGGCTCCGGAAAAACTGGGGCTTTGATAGACGTGAAGAAGCTTCATCCGCGGCGGCCGTAGAATTTTAAGACGGCTTCCACGACTTGGTTTTGGTTTGTGAGAGTTGAAAACAGGGGAAGTCGGACGAGGCGTTCTGAGAGGTCCACCGTTTGTGAGAGGTCGCCGTGGGCTCGCCCAAATTTCTTGCCGCCCGGGCTTGTGTGAAGAGGAACGTAGTGAAACGGCGCTGCGATCCCGAGCTCCTTCAAAAAGGAAATCAGTTTCGTTCGCTCATCGAGGGATTTTGTGATCAGAGAAAAGATGTGGGCGTTGTGTTCACACTCTTTGGGAATCGTCGGTAAACCGATCCCTTGAGATTCGAGAGGTTTCAGTTCTTGGTGGTAGGTGCTCCAAAGCGTGAAACGCACTTTCGTGATTTCTTTCGCTCGCTCGAGCTGCGCCAAAAGAAGAGCGGCCAGAAGATCACTGGGAAGAAACGAAGATCCCAGATCAACCCAAGTGTACTTATCAACTTGTCCGCGGAAAAACTGACTGCGATTGGTTCCTTTTTCACGAATGATTTCCGCACGGGCTGCGGGGGCCTCATCGCGAGTGATCAATGCGCCTCCTTCGCCGGAGACGATATTTTTCGTTTCGTGAAAGCTCAAAGCTCCGAAGTCACCCATCGTTCCGAGCGGTCGTCCTTTGTAGGAGGCCATGAGGCCCTGGGCCGCATCCTCGACGACTTTGAGGCGTCGCTCTTTTGCGAGAGCTAGGATCGTATCCATCTCGGCCGCGACACCGGCATAGTGAACAATGAAAAGCGCTCGCGTTTTGGACGTGATCGCTGCCTCAATCTTTTTCTCATCGATATTGAGAGTGTCGGGTCGGATATCGACAAAAACCGGGGTGGCTCCGCGAAGCGCGACGGCGTTGGCTGTTGAGACGAACGTATAAGACGGCATGATCACTTCATCACCGGGCTTCAGATCACAAAGTAGCGCCGCCATTTCTAAGGCCGCCGTGCAGGAGTGAGTCAGAAGCGTGTGTGAAGATTTTAAATTGGCGTTCAGCCACTCGTGGCAACGTTTTGTGAAAGGACCATCCCCGGCCAGTTTTCCGGACGTGAGCGCTTCCAGTACGTAGGACTTTTCGAGATCCGAGAGCGTCGGTGCATGAAAGGGGATTGGTGTCGTCACGCGCGCCTCTTTTGAGATTTCAAATTCAGTACTTCTTTGGTTTAGTGGTTAGGAAAGCGTTCGGGGAGGATTTGTGCGGCGCGTGGGGTGGATACGTATCGGGGCTTTGGGTGACCTTTTGGTCGGCCTTGCATCGCTACGTGAAACACTGGAGGCCTGGCCCGACGCAAAGGTCTCTGTGGTTGGCTCGAGGCTTTGGCTTCAACTGATCGAGCCGGGTTTTTGGCCGCAGATCGACCGCATCGTGGTTGTCGAAAAGCGCGGGACGGTGGCTGAGATCCATGAACTTGGGGTCGCGCCAAGTCCGTTGGTGTGGGAGAAGGTCGCGACTCGCAAACTCCGCCAGGAACTGAAGTCGTGTGATGTGGTTTTCAATTCTCGCGTGGATTCTCCGCGCCAGGGCTTTGCGGCTTTTTGGGCGCAAGTTCCCGAACGCTGGGGATCGGCGGAGGGCCTTGCGCGGTTGATCTACAATCGGCGAGCGCCGCATGATGGAAAAGATCCTTTGATTCACGAGCGTGATGTCCCGTTGCTTTTGATGGATGAGGCGGAGGCGAGCTTCAAAGGTGATTCGATGTTTCGCGGGCACTCGTTGAAAGAGCGAATTTCGCTAAGCCCGAGAATTCAGAAATGGCGCGAGGTGGGGCTGCCTGCGCCAAGGCGATTTGATCGAAATGCGGTTCGCGAATCCTTGAGCGTCGGCCGGTACTTTGTTGTGAATCCCACGTCGTCACGCCGTGAAAAAGCGTGGCCGACAAAAAATTTCAGACATCTTTTGCGGCGTCTTCGGGGCCATCCGGTTTTCGGTTCGATGACGCCGCTGATAGTGGGGGCTCCGAATGAAACTCAGTGGCTGCGCGAAGTGGCGGAAGGTGAGTTTCAAATGCACCAGCCGGCGTCGCTTGCGGACCTCTATAATGTTATTTCAGGCGCCGAATTTCTGGTGACCAATACGAGTTCGGTGCAGTTCATCGCGGCCAGTGTTGGAACTAAAACTTTGACCTTGATGGGCCGAGCGAAGCCCGAGATCTGGGGACCGTTGGGGCCGAAGGACCATTACGTCCTCGGTGTTGAGCCAAAGAATGTGGAGTCGATTTTTGAACGCGAGCTGAAAGCGTACGAGTCGATTTCTGTCGATGCAGTTTTCGCGGAGCTTTCCTCATGGGACTATGGCAGTTGATTTTGAGGGAAAAGATCTTATGGGGCGGATTGATCTCAAAGCCTACATCAATGGCCAGTTCGTCATGGTTGGGTGTGAGTCTCCTCAGCCCAGATGAGATTCTGTCGCCGCAGTTGCGACAAATTCTCCCAGGAAGCGAGCAGCGATCGAGGATTCTGAGTCCGAGATCGTGGCCAAGATGCTGATTCGGGCGATACCTTTTTTCTCGTAGGTTTTTAAGAACATCTCGAAATCTTTTTGAGCCGGAGCTTTCGCGGTCGCGAGGATCGCCGACGTGACCGGCTTTACGTAGTCGACTTCGCTGCGTTTCAAAACGACGTGGCACTTGTGTCCTCGCGCCGACATCGCGTGAAAAAGCCATGTGTAACCTGACAAAATTAAAAGCGCGCTGAGACTTCCGCCAAAAGCGGTCCCAAGGTGATTGCTGTTTGGTGCGAGAGGGGCAGATACTTCGGCGCTCTCGTCGTCGGATTTTTGGACTCCAGCGCCAAGCGCTTGGCTCAAAGGAATTTGCTGATGAAGAAAAGCTTGAAGCTCTGGCGTTAGCATGATGGCCCCGCTGTTAAAGCCAAGTGAACTGCATATTGACTTCGAGGCCTTCCGAAAGACTTTTGGCAACGGGACACGTGCGCGCGATGGTTTCTAGTTTTTCTCGAGCCGAAAAAGGAACCGTCGACGGCATTTCGACTTTCACAGTGAGCGAAGAAATTCGGCGTGGATTTGCTGCCATCTCCTTGATCACTTCCGATTTCGCTCCCTTCATGTCGATGTCTTCTCGCTCGGCACTGATGGCCATCACGGTGAGCAGGCATGAGCCTAGGGCTGCGGCGACCAAGTCTGTCGGCGAAAATGACTCGCCCCGACCGTTGTTGTCTTTTGGAGCATCTGTTTCTAGAACGGCGCGTGATGGTTCGTGAGTCACCTGAGAATGTTTCTCGCCCTGGTAGACAGCTTCGATTTTGACCACATGTTCTCCCGGTGTGTGCAGATGTGTTCTGGTGTGATAGTAAGAAAACAAGAAACGTACACCTGCTTTTTGGTCGTACGAAAGGAACTTTAGACATGGGTTTTAGAATGAGTCTTTATTCGAAGGTTTTAAGTGGTCTCGTTGCTGTTTTTGTCGCCGCTGGTCTGACGGGATGCGGGCTTCAGTCGATTCCGATGGCGAAGAATGATGTCGATGCGACGATGGCTGAAGTTATGAACCAGTACAAAAGGCGTTCGGATCTAGTTCCAAACCTTGTTGAAACCGTGAAGGGTTACGCCAAGCAGGAAAACTCGACGCTTGTCGCCGTCACGGAAGCTCGTGCGAAAGCGACATCGGTCAATATTGATCCGTCGAAGGTGAGTCCTGAAGACCTTGCGAAATTCTCTCAAGCTCAAGGGCAGCTGTCGCAGGCATTGGGGCGTCTCATGATGGTTACCGAAAATTATCCTGACCTAAAATCCAATGCGAACTTTCGCGATCTTCAAGCCCAACTTGAAGGCACCGAGAACCGGATCACAATTGCTCGTCAGCGCTACATTGAATCGATCAAAGGTTTCAATAATCTGGTCACGGTGTTTCCGACGAGCCTCACGAACACGCTGATGTTTAAACACCAGCCGATGCCGCAGTTTGGAGCGGACATGACCGAGGAAGAGAAAAAAGCTCCTGCGGTGAAGTTCTAATGTTTCGCGGCGGTTCGCGCGCCCCTTCGGCGGTCTTCCAGGGCGTGGTTGGTCTCATCGGCGGACTGCTGGTAGCTTCGTTGTCATTTTCAGTAGCGTGGGCTCAGTTTCAAGTCCCGCCGCTGACGGGGCCCGTTGTGGATGGCGCCGAAATTTTAAATCCAGATCATCGGATGAGAATTGAGGCGACACTTCGAGCGTTAAGAGAGCGCGGTGGACCGCAAGTCAACGTCGTTACCGTCGACACTCTGAACGGAACACCGATTGAAGCGGCTGCGATTCAAATTGCCGATGCTTGGAAGATTGGCGATCAAAAGCGCGACGACGGTCTTTTGTTTCTGATTGCGATGAGTGACCGACGATTGCGGGTTGAAGTCGGCCAGGGCCTTGAGGGTGTTTTGACCGATGTCGAAAGTAAACGCATTATCGACGATCTCGTGACTCCGTACTTCCGTGCAGGAAAGCCAAGCGACGGAATTTTGTTGGGTGTTGGTGCCATACTCTCGAAAATTGCTCCGGAGTCCGTGGCTTCATTGGGCGAAATACCTTCAAGAGTTCAGAGAACGAAATCCAAGCGCGAGGGTGGCCTTCCGCTTCCAATTTTAATTCTAGCCATCGTATTTTTTATTTTTTCAACGCGTCGGGGTCGGCGATCCGGACTGCTGGGAGCATTGGCGGGAGCCGCGCTCTCTTCGGGGCGGGGCGGTGGATTTTCGGGTGGCGGTGGCGGTGGTTGGTCTGGCGGCGGCGGCGGATTTTCGGGCGGCGGCGCATCGGGAGGTTGGTAATGATCGCGGAACTTCCAGTTTGGCTTGAAGACTCACTCTCGCTTGAAGAAGTTGGTCGCATCGAAGCGGCCGTGAAAGCGGCAGAAAAAAGAACATCGGCAGAGATTGTCCCGATGATTGTTCATCGTTCAACATTGAAGGCGACGGGGGACCGAATTCTTTTTTGGATTTGCTTTGGTCTTTTTGGGATCACCGGTGCCATGGGGCTTTCGTTGATCGGCGGACTTGACGAGTTGATTCTTGATCGGATTCTTACGGCGGTAGGGCTTTGGCCATCGACCGAGCTTCACACTGTTCTTGCGATTTTCGTGGAAATTGCGGTCGGTGGCGTTGCATTTCTGGCAGCGTGGTTGCTCTCGACATGGCTTTCGGGTTTCGATGCAGCTCATCGATTTGTATTTCCGGTTTCCGATCAAACTCTTGAGAGCGAGCATCGTGCTGAGCTTGAGTTTTTTGCCTCGGACCTTCGTTCTACAAAATCGCGAAGTGGGGTTTTATTGTTTGTTTCGATGCTTGAGCACCGAGCTGTGATTTTGGCCGATCAAGCTGTGATCGATAAAGTCGATCCGAAACTTTGGACTGAAACTTTGACGAGACTTCTGGGAGCCATTCGAAACGGGCAAATGGGTCAGGGATACGTCGATGCGGTCGGTACAATGGCCAAAGTTTTAGAAGTGCATTTTCCACTGCAAGCTGAAGATCGAAATGAGTTGGAAGATCGGCTGCGAATCCTAGAGTAAACGCGGCGCCTTCCCCATTTCCGCGACACGGCCGTCCTTGCCCTCGCCCCATCCGCTCGGGCCTTCCGGGCCCTCGGCCCGCGCTTGCGCGGGCTTCCCGATGGGGAGGTCGCGAAAATGGGGAAGGCGCCACTCTCATTGGAAGGGCCTGGCACCGGTTTCGTTATTGGCTTGGAGTTTTAGACGCCGAACGAGGAGCCGCAGCCGCAGGTTTTTGAGGCGTTGGGATTTGAGAAGACGAAGCCTTTTCCGTTGAGGCCGCCTTCGAAATCGAGAGTCATGCCGGCAACGTACAGGAAGCTTTTTTTATCGATGACGACTTGAGTGCCGAAGTTCTCAAAAACTTTGTCGTCCTGCCCCACCTGACTATCGAAGTCGAGTTTATAGGACATTCCCGAGCAACCGCCCGGGATAATTTTAACGCGCAAAAAACCGTCGACCGGCGAGGTGGATTCTTGTTTAAGGCGCTGGATCTGTTTTGCTGCTGATTCGCTAACCTGGACCATAGAACATAGCTTACCAAAATCGGCCCGAGATTTCAGTCATAAAATGCCAGAATTCACTAAAACGAAGCTGGCGATCGTGGGTGAGCCTTTGCCTGGGCCATCTCCGCGAGCCCTTGTCTCGACTGAAACCGTGATCCAGAATGGCATGGGGGAGGTTTGCGGGTGAAACTCAAATTTGACGTTGATCCGAAGGTTCAAGATACGCTTCGATCGACCCAATGGGGCTCTCGCGCCAGCCGTATTTTGGGCCTGAACGGAGAGGTACTGCACAATATTGCCTCTGTCGAAGCCCCTCTGAGTTGGAGTGACCAGGCCGTTAATATCGTCGCTCGCCAATATTTCAGAAAATCTTTACCCGACGGAACGGCCGAAACAAGCGTTCGAGCGCTGATTTTTCGTGTGGTCGATGCGATTTGCAGTTTTGGTTTGGCGCGTGAGGTTTTTGAAACGAAGCAAGACGCGCAAAATTTTGCAGATCATCTGACCAGTCTCATCATCGACCAACGAGCCTCCTTCAATTCACCGGTCTGGTTTAATTGTGGGCTTTGGCAGAGCTACAAAGTCGTGGGTAACCCGGGCAACTGGGCCTGGGACTTTGATGAAGACCGCGCCGTTCCGATGCAAAATGGTTTTGAGCGCCCGCAAAGTTCGGCGTGTTTTATTCAAAGCATCGATGATGATTTGAACTCGATTTTTGATCTCGTCAAAAAAGAAGCGCGTCTCTTTAAATACGGTAGCGGTTCGGGAACGAATTTTTCAAAAATTCGCGGACGGCAAGAGACCCTGTCGGGTGGCGGAGCAAGTTCGGGGCTAATGAGTTTTCTTGAGGTCTTTGATCGTGCGGCGGGTGCGACGAAGTCGGGCGGGACGACCCGCCGAGCGGCGAAGATGGTGTGTTTAGATTTGGATCATCCTGAAATTTTAGATTTCATTCGCTGGAAAGCAAAAGAGGAAGCGAAAGCGCAGGCGCTAATTGCGGCTGGTTTTTCTGGGGGAATGGACGGTGAAGCGTACCGCACAGTCTCGGGCCAGAATTCGAACAACTCCGTGCGAGCGACGGATAATTTTTTTGAAGCCGTAAAAAGTGGTGCTCCGTGGTCGACTCGTGCGCGAACAACGGGACACGTCGTAGAGACTTTTTCCGCGAGAGAAGTTCTTCGTTCTATAGCGGAATCGGCGTGGCTTTGCGCAGATCCAGGAATTCAATATGAAAATTCAATTCAACGTTGGCACACATGTCAGACGACAGCGCCAATACGTGCGTCGAATCCTTGTTCCGAGTTCATGTTCTTGGATGATACGGCCTGCAATTTGGCTTCGCTCAATCTGCTGAAGTTCTTGAATCGCGACGGCTCTTTTGCGATCGAGGAGTTTAAGCAAGCCGTGCGGACTCTGATCGTCGCGCAAGATCTGTTGGTGGATTTCGCAAGCTATCCCAGCGAGCTGGTCGCGGAAAATTCACATCGCTATCGTCCCTTGGGATTAGGCTTTGCGAATCTTGGTGCTGCGCTGATGGCTCAAGGCCTGGCCTATGATAGCGAGAAGAGCCGATCCTGGGCCGCCGCCGTAACATCGTTAATGACGGGCGAAGCCTACTTGGCGAGTGCTGGGTTGGCCGAGTCTCAGGGAGCCTTTGAGGGGTTTTCCGAAAATCGCCAAAGCATGATGAAAGTTATCGATCAGCATCGAAGCGCGTTGAGCGCTATACCACTTTCTTTGGATATTCTGGCGTCGGATATTTTGGAGGCTTCGAAGATCTCGTGGTCCACGGCCTACGAGCGCGGCTTAAAACATGGCTTTCGAAATTCGCAAGTCACAGTGCTTGCTCCGACGGGGACCATCGCTTTTATGATGGATTGTGACACCACGGGAATTGAACCCGATTTCGCCTTGGTGAAAACGAAAACATTGTCTGGCGGGGGACGTCTTGAGATTGTGAATCAATCTGTGTCTCGCGCGCTTGAAACTTTTCGATATTCGAAAGTCGAGGTCGAATCCATCCGGAAAAAAATCGAAAGCGGTGTTGCTGTCGAAAATTCCGGAGTCAGGACCGAGCACGTCGATGTGTTTAAGTGTGCTGGAGAGATTTCTCCGGAAGGCCATTTGCAAATGATGGCGGCGGTTCAGCCGTTTTTGAGTGGTGCTATTTCAAAAACAGTGAACCTTTCAGCGTCCGCCACTGTAGAAGATATCGAAGCCGTTTTTCTTCGAGGCTGGGAATTAGGTTTGAAGGCAGTCGCTGTTTACCGCGATCAATCCAAAAGCGCACAGCCACTGATGCGTTCTGGCGCTGGATCTGTTTCTAAGGGTGGTCCTAAAGATTTAAATCGAGTGAGGTCCTTCGGACTTTGCTCCGTGTGCTCGTACCCGACGGTGGTCAGCGGGACGTGTTGGGTGTGTCCGGCGTGTGGTCATTCGTTGGCTTGCTCTTAAGGCGCAAACTTTGATTCTTTAAAGCTAGCGAACGATCAATTGAGGCTGCAAGTGGCGAAGCCGCGAGTGGCCCGTTCGCTTGGTTTTTAGACCGACGAAAAACTTCGGAAATCCTTCGAGCACACACAAGAATTAAAGCGTCGGCGGTTCGGTCAATAGTTGAGAGCATGGCGCTGGCCTTTTCGCGGTGGAGAATAAGCGCGATCGTAAAAACCAGCCGATACTTCAGTGAAACTTTCGGTAGAGAGTCTTTGAAAGATCGAAACAGAACGTCGGCCGAATTTGAGATCACTTCCACAGGCATGCGACTTCGGCCGAGTTCGATATCGTGGCGATAGTTGCGCGTTAGCGATGTAAGTCGAGCACTGCTGGCGCCATCAACGGCCGCCTGGGTAAAGGATGCATCCAGATCGAGAATGCGACTGATGGCGCCTCCGAAAATTCCGCCGGTAAGAAAGGCATAGTTTAAAAGAGCCTCGAGGCTCTCAATCCGACGGTTTTCCGAATCAAAACGAAGTCCTTCAATAAAGTCGAGAGCCGTTGCTCGCGGAAGACCGAAGGCTTCTTCAAGAGAACACCATGCTTCCCAAGCGAGTCCGAAGTTAGGATTGGAATCGACAATCCCGTAGAATTTTGGCTGGTCGACAAGAGCCGTATGAGTCTCGCCTTGGCCGAAGAGAATTTCTAAATCTCCCACGGAGCGAAGGGCTTCATCCCGAGTTCCTGCCGCATCGACCGAGTGCCTTAAAATTTCAATAAAGAGAAGTAGAGCCTCGATCCCCTCACGTTGCTCGGGCGCCATGAGGCGGGTGAGCGCGTAGACTGTGAAGTTTTGTCTTCGAAGGTGAGTTCGAAGAACTGAGGCCTCCAGTCGCATCTTATATCTCCGCCGGCAATTTTGCCGTTTCAGCGGAAGGTGTCGTCGCGGAATCATCCGCCCAATTTTTTGTTGCACGGCCTGGTCGGACGAAGGGTTTTGCTCCCATGATTTTTGGTCTGTCCGCACGGTCTGACATTCCAGCAAAGTAGCGCGAGATAACATCGTCCCGGAGGCCATAGAATCGTTCCATAATCTGATAGCGAAGCGAAGGCTCAACCGCGCGATAAATTAGTCTGTTGAGTCGGCGGTAAAATGTCTGCTGCTCAATCCAATTCTTTCGGTAATCTCGAAGATCCGCTCGTGCAGGTCCTGTTCGCAGTTGCTCAAGCGAGCTGATGAACTCGGCGAGACGAACAGCGTCCGGAAGCGACTGAGTTGTCGAGGAATGAAACCATCCAAAGCGAGACGAAATTGCGATCGGAGATTCGTCTTCAAAGTCTTCGCCAGAGACTTCGAGGACTTTTGGAGTTTTGTCGAAACTTAAAGAGTGCATGGGCATTGGGCGACAACCGGTCTCTTCACGCTCGATGGATTCAACCTCCCATCCCGCACGTTCTGCATACGCCAAAATGCTTCGCGAGATTCTGGCGTGATTCAAATCTGGAGTCGAACTGAGAAATTGTTCTTGAACGAAAACTCGCGATTCATCCCATGGCTGACAAGTGAAGTACCGATGGCCATCCATTTGCGGAACAGTTGCGTCCACCCAGATAGGTCGCTGAAGACCGTGCGGTTTTTTCAGCTTTAGATCAAAGCCGATAAACTTCATCCATCCGCAGGGCGCTCCGGCGAAAGTTTTATGAGTCGTGTGCTCCGGTGAAATTCCTGACGCATCAATCACGAGGGGGGCTCGAAGAACTTCACCCGTCGAAGTTTTTACGTGGCAATCGCTAATTTCCACGACAGCGCACTCCAGTCGAACGTTTCGCCCAAGACGCTTCATTAACGTTTCGTGAAAGCTCTCTGGCCGCAGACTGTGAATTCTGCATTCGATGGTTCTTTCGGACGACGGAAACCGCACATCGAGTGCGTCCCACGTTTTGGTGATGAGTTCTTCAAACCAAAGTGTCTCTTTTTCGGGACCAAAAAAGTTCCATGTGTGATTTCCGCCGAGGCGCTGGCCTTGTTCCAGAAGCAGGACCTTTTTCTGTGGATGAACAGCATTCAGACGCAACGCAATGAGTCCGCCAGCAAGCCCCCCTCCGACCACGATGATGTCAGCGTTCATGCCAAACTGATCCGTTAAAGTTCGTTCCATCGAAGAGTGGTTTTTCCGGGCTTTTTGATTGCGATTCATCATCAAATTGTAAAGGGACGACGAGGATATGAGTCAAAGAAGAAGACGGCCTTGACGCGTGCGGCTTGGTGCCGCGAGAGTCTTCTCTTTCAAAGGGTAACAAGGGGTTTTCATGGAAGCTGGCTGGAGAGATATCGACCTTCTGAATCCGACGGACGAGCACAAGATGCTGCGGGATTCTGTTCGCTCTTTTGTGACGGCCGAAGTCGAGCCTCAGGCCTTAGATCACGATCGACAGGAAAAATTTAATCTTCCGCTCTTTCGCAAACTCGGAGACCTGGGGTTACTTGGGATCACAGTTCCCGAGGCCTATGGCGGTTCGGGGCTTGATGCGACAGCTGCCGTCATTGTTCACGAGGAAATTTCAGCCAGTGATCCGGGTTTTTGCTTAGCTTACCTGGCGCACTCGATGCTTTTTGTTAACAACCTCGCGGTGAATGGGTCCGAGGAGCAGAAGAAAAAAATTCTTCCCGCAGCCTGTGCCGGAACTCGAGTGGGTGCGATGGCGATGTCGGAGCCCAATTATGGAACTGACGTCATGGGAATGGAGACCACCGCTCGGCGAGATGGCGATCACTACGTCATCGACGGTCAAAAGATGTGGATCACCAATGGCTGCATCGATGATGCTGGAACGCCCGCGGACGATGTTCTGATTTATGCGAAAACAGGCGAAAAAAATGGCCGTCCGATGATCTCTACTTTTCTTGTCGAACGCGGACAGGATGGATACGAGGTGGGCCAAAAAATTCGCGATAAAAGCGGCATGCGTGCCTCCAACACGGCTGAACTTGTATTCACAAATTGTCGGGTTCCAAAAACTTCGTTGATCGGTGAAGAGGGTGAGTCTGTTCATCACATGATGCGAAACCTCGAAATTGAACGCGTCGCTTTGGCGGCGATGAGTCTTGGCATCGCACGTCGCTCACTGGAAGCGATGGTTAAATATTCGAAGGAAAGAAAAGCCTTCGGAAAACCGCTTCACTCGTTCGGTCAGATTCAGCGGCACATTGCCGAGAGTTACGCTGAGTATCGTGCGTGCTCGACATATGTTTACGATACAGCTCGCCGAATGGACTTGTGGAGTGATCGCGGAAACCGGGTCGACTCGGATGGCGTGAAGCTCATTACGACCACGCTGGCAAAAAATATCGCAGATCGTGCGATTCAGGTTTTGGGCGGCTACGGGTATGTGGGTGAGTATGTGGTCGAGCGTCTTTGGCGAGATGCAAAGCTTCTAGAAATCGGCGGCGGGACGCTTGAAGCCCACCAGAAAAATATCACCCGAGATCTTACACGAGACTAGCCCGACAAACGTCGCGCGCTCTCTTCTGAGTTTCCATTTTCGTGACGCCATGGGCGTCGCGCGTTTACGCTGACGTCGATGACATCAAACATCGCAGTCTCATTATACAGTGTGGCAACTATTCTATTTTCTTTCGGTGCTTTCCTGGCATTTCTTTCGACCGAACACGGTCGAGAGTCGTTAGAAAGTGCGGTCGTCGGTCTTGTGATCAGCGGAGTTGCATGGGCCATGGGCTCGGTTGTTTGCTATGGTCGCCCTGAGATTCGATCGACGTCCTCCCAGGCGGTGAAAGCCCGGTGGGCGTTTACTTTTTTGTTCGCGGTTTCAGCCGCTGCATGGCCGTGGGTTGGTCCCGTCACCCAGGGCCTTAATCTATTGTTCGTCGCATTCTTCGCTTTGGGCGCCTTAGTTCCGGCTCTGATAACGTTGCATGCGGAGAATGCTGAATCTCTTCGCGATGCTTTCGGTAAAGCGCTGATCGGTTCAGCCGTCGGCGCCGCACTGAGTGCGGTGATCTGGAGTCTTTGCGGCATTGGGTCGCTTTTTCTTGTCGCTTCGGCGGCGGCACTGCTGGCGCCGTTTTTGGAAAGTTCACATTTCTTTTCACCTTCGTCCCTGCGGCCGTGGTCGCCTCGCCGCTGGGCACTTGTTCCCTTGGTGATTGCGACGTTGTGTCTGTCATTTTTTGCGCCTTCAGCGTGGGTGCCTGCCGGTGACCCGAAAGCTAGTGACTCGGCCCCGACGTTCGCGTTCGATTCCATTTTTCAATTTCGAAAAGAAAAAAAATTCGATGTTTTCGTCGTTGGTCGACGTTCGACCGAGCCGTTTGCAAGCCTTCCTGCCGAAACTCTTGAGGCGAGTCTAAAGTCTCTGACGGTCACAAGCTCGCATCCTGATGAGAAGGCTGCGGTCTCTCTTCCTTCGGGAGTTGAACTCACGATTCATGGTGGGAGCGCCCGTCGCCGACTGGCTGGCGAGTCGAGGCGCTTTGATCTTATCCAAGTTTTGGTTCCATCGGCGGACGTCGAGCGTAAGCAGCCCGTGTGGGAAGCCACATCGGAAACCTCACTCACTGTGGAGGCTTTTCGCCTTTATTTCGATCGACTGAAGGATGACGGAATTCTTCAGATCGTGGGAGCTCTGGATGGAATTAAAGGGCAGTCGACACTGGCCACTTTGGCCGAAGCATGGAAGAAGTCTGCGCGCCCCGATATCGATATTCACGCCGTTGCTGTCACCGAAGCGACTGGGAAAACTGTGCGATCTGTGATTCTTCGAATGAAGTCTTTCAGTCGCGAGGAGCGCGATAAACTTGGTGAAATCCTGAAAGTTGGAGGCTCTGCCGAAAACCGCTGGCTTTTGGTTTCAGATGCATCGGGCGTGGTTCTCTCGGACGATCGGCCCTTTGTTGAGCCAGTCTTTCAAATGCAGTCGCTTCAGGTTTCATCGCGAACCTTATTTTGGGCATTGATAGTTCTCGTCTTGGCATTGATTGTCTGGGTAGCCATGCAGGAGCGCAGAAAAGGTCTCGCATCTCGCTGGCAAACTGCAAGCGTGGCGACGTACTTCGCAGGCCTTGGAGTGTCGTTCGCATTTTTTCAAACCTACTTTGTTCTCAAAGCAATGCGCGGGTGGGGAATGCCCATCGTCGCGGCGGCGTTGGTCTTATCAGCACTGTTTGTGGCGCGCGCGGCGGGTGCGACGCTTTTGGCCGGGCATCCGCGGCGTCGGTACGGCGTTCGCATTCAGCCACTGGTCAATTTTGTTTTTGCAGTTCTTTTGACCTACCTTGGAGCAGCTCTTTTCGAACCACTGGTTTCCACGGGTTCAGAGTGGGTTTCGGCATTCGTTGGAATGTCGGTTCTGATTCCTTTTGGTCTTTTGGGCGGTGCTTTTTTTCCGAATGCGATGGAAGAGGCCAGCGAAAAATTGGCGCCGAAGGTGCTGTCATTGCTTTGGGCTTTGTACATTGCCGGCACAGCCGCCGGTATTTATGGCGCGTTGGTCGTGGGCTTTGAAAATGGCCTCGACGTCGTTTTCTTGTCGGGACTTTTTTGCTTCGCATGGGTTGCGATTTTCAGCGGCCTGGTAAGGCCATGGAATGTTCGAAAAACTAATCCGTAATTGCTTCGCTCTGGGCCAAAGCGTTTCTTAGCTTCGACCCTGAATTCGTTTGTGCTCCCAGCGCGCCGAGCAGGATGTAGAGTCCGCTGGATTTTCGATCTAAGAAAATAGCTTCTCGTGGCGGGGCTCGAAGCTCTCGCGCCCGAATAATTTCCGACAGCTGGTTGGCGAGGCGTTGAGGCAGAGTGTTATTGCGCCAATCATAAACTTCGTCGCTCTCGAAGGGCTCGATCACGAGCCGACAAAAATCATAGAACGCGGTCAGCACATTGTGGGAATCACAAGGTTTCAAAAATCCCAAATCGAGAGCGGCCTGCTTTACGCCATCAAAATCTTTTTCAAGACTCGAGTGAATAAGTCGTCGGTAACGGGCAATAAAGCTGGGATCAAAATCTCGGACGGCCCCGAAGTCGAGAAGTACAATGTGATCGCGGTCAATGATGTTGCCGTCGCAGTCGATATCGCCTTTCAGCCTTACGCGGTAGTTCCCCATGTGAGCATCTGTCTGAACACTTCCAAATTTAAAGAGCTCATTCAAATAGAGATCAAGAAGCGAGTCGGCCAACGCGTTTCGACGATCGAGAGAAATTTTCTGTAAGACTTCGGAGTCGATACGATGGCCGCAGATCATCTGAGTCGCCAAAAGTTTCGACGTACACCATTCGCGGTGGACCTTGGGGACAAGAAAGCGCGAGTCATCGCTGAGGAAGGCAGCGAACTTTTCTGCCGAATCAGCCTCTTTTCCGTAGTCGACCTCACGCCAAAGCATGTCCTCGATTTCGGAAATCATCTCTGTTGTTCGGGGCCCCCGAGGGACACCAGGTGCAAACATAGCTATTGTTTTCAAAGCTTTTAGGTCCGAGGAAATCGCTTTGTCGACGCCGGGATACTGAATTTTTAATGCGATCACGGTACCTGTCGCTTTTATTTTCGCCGAGTGGACTTGGCCGATCGATGCAGCGGCCATCGCAATCTGATCAATTTCCAACTCTGTCTCTCGGCCTTTCAATTCACCGGCAACAAAGGGTCCAATCGTCTTCCAGTCTAGAGGCGGAGAACTAGCTTGGAGAACTTTGAGAATTTGATTCACTTGCTGCGGTAGAAAGTGTTCCCCGTACATCGCAAGTATTTGTCCGACCTTCATAACGGAACCCTTGAGGGCACCAAGTTCTCGGGCGATTTCGCGAGCCTGATCTTCCAGGCGATCTTGAAGCTCTTGTTGTTTTTCAGGACTTAGATTTTTTCTAGCTGTTGCCGCGTCGAGGCCTTTGAATCCCCAAAGCTCGCCGCTGGTGTTTAAGGCAAGACGCGCGAGCGCTAAAGAGCGCACGAAAATTCCTGTCGTAATGCTCTGTTGAGAGACGGCGGATTCTTCTGCTTTTGCTATTTTCTCAGACTTCGCCATGCTTTTCCACGCCTCGATTTGGTCTTGAGCTTATCAGAAAGCGTGCGATTTGTGCGCAGTCATCTCGCCCGAGTTTATAGAAATCTCACTTGCGATGGGCGCCACCCAACGAGGCTACTTTTTAAGTTCAATTTAATCTGTGTTCCGGATAGCTTCGGCCTATGTCTAAACTGGCTAGCAAAAACGTCTCTGCAACGTCGTCCGGAACCCCTGTCATCGTGCACTGGTTTCGGCGAGATTTGAGGCTCGAAGATCAAACTGGATTCTCGGAGGCTCTAAAAGGACTTGATCTTTGCTCGCAGGACTTCAAGGTTCTCCCGCTGTTCATTTTTGACGCTTCAATCCTCGGTCGATTGGAAGACAAAGACGATCCTAGAGTCAGCTTCATCCATCAAACGCTGTGCGAGATGAAGGCCAAGCTAGCTGAGTTCAAGTCCGACGTTCTTTGCCTTTACGGGAACCCCGTCGAGATTTGGCGAAAGATTTTGGCGAATGACTCTGAAGTCTTGGGGCACCTTTCTGGGAAAATTAAGATCGTCGATGTTACTGTCGGTGATGACTACGAGCCTTCAGCCATCCGCCGGGATGCGGCCGTTCAAAAAGTCTTGGAGTCGGCCGGAGTAAGATTTCACAAATTCAAAGATCAGGTGATTTTCGAAAAACAGGAAGTCACGAAAGATGACGGGAAGCCCTACACCGTTTTTACACCTTATTCGAGGAAGTGGCGCGCACGCCTCGAAACCGTATCGCGCGAACAAAATCCATTGGCGCCGAAGAAGTGCGGTCCCGGTTTCTCAAAACTGCTCGAGTTCCAGAGTGAAATTCCCACGCTTGAGAGCATGGGTTTTACTGAGAAGGCTGGTTTCGACTTCCCCGGACTTCGCGTCGAAACGTCTATCTTGACGAAGTACGCCGAACTCCGCAATACGCCGTCGATTCGTGGGACGTCACGTTTGGGACTGCACTTGAGGTTTGGAACTGTGAGCCCACGACGACTTGTTCAGCGAGCGATGGAGCTGAACGCGGAGACTTGGCTCAGTGAGCTGATCTGGCGAGAGTTTTTTATGCAGATCTTGTGGCACTTTCCACACGTTGTGGAAGGGGCCTTTCGGCCTGAGTACGATCGAATCACCTGGCGCAATGACGAGATGGAGTTCGAGAAATGGTGCCGCGGAGAAACGGGCTACCCCATCGTCGATGCGGGCATGCGAGAGCTCAATGAAACAGGATTTATGCACAACCGGGTTCGGATGATTGCCGCAAGCTTTCTGGTGAAACACCTTCTGGTCGATTGGCGTTGGGGCGAAGCGTACTTTGCACGGAAACTTTTGGATTTTGATTTGTCTGCCAATAACGGCAATTGGCAGTGGGTGGCAGGCTCAGGATGCGACGCGGCCCCATACTTCCGTGTTTTCAATCCTGAGTTGCAGGCCAAGAAGTTTGATCCAAAAAATGAGTATATAAAAAAATGGGTTCCGGAGTTCGGAACTTCTAAAGCTCAAGAGCCGATGGTGGTTCACGCCGAGGCACGAGCTCGAGTGCTTCGCGCCTATGCTGCCATCAAGCAGTAGGCGCTTTGATTTTGGTTCTTTAGCTTCACTTTATCAGTAGATTCGAAAACCAATTCCTTGCCCTGATGAAAGCACCGGTTCGCCCGCGTCGGCTTTTTCAATAACCTCGGTCTCTTCGGACTTCGATGCCGTACTTTCCGCTTCGTCGGCTCCGTCTTTTCGACGCGAGCTTGGAGCCACCACCGAGCGCGATCGCAGCGCGGCTTCCTCTTCAAGATCGGTCGTAATGAACGCCTGGCGCCACTCGCCGAAATCGACAGAGCGGAAGGCGATGAAGCTTTCGAGGCCGATTGTTGCTTTCTGAACGAGCTCACCAAGTTGAGCGATATTTCTCTCGCTCATCCCGTGGGATGTTCGGTCCTCACTGGAGGTTTTTTCCAAAGTTTCTTGAGCGGCCTGGATTCGAGAAAGAATTCTTTTTTCGCGCTGACGAAGAACCGACAAGATAACTTTCAGCACGTCGGGATTGGTCCGATAAAGGTGAGTTCCGCGCGAACTCTTTCCGACCTCTTCGATGACTTCGTATTCAAGCAGTTCACGAAGTGAGATGCTCACGAGCGCTTTAGAAATTTTTAACTGACGAACAAGATCCGCGGCATCGAGCGGTTTTTGCGCAACATAAAGATGCGTCCAGATGCGGCCGTGCACTCGTTTAAAGCCCCAGTAATGAATGAACTCACCAATCTGTTCTGCTAAATCCTGCATTTCGGGGAGCGTACCTTCGTGTTTCATACCGACCTTCCTTAACGTTGAGTCGTGTTGGGCCTCGTTTGAGTTCACGGTGTCGTGAATTTTGAGTATAGCGCAAAAACCCAGTTATTTTAGTGCTATATCGCACATGTCTCACTTTTTGTTTATGATTATGTTAACAGATAGGTGCGAAGATAGCAGTGGTGAGTTCGAACGCCTCCGGGTAGTGTTTAAATCGAGGAGAACAACGTGAAACGAATTTTAATCACTGGCGGAACCGGGCTCATTGGTCTTGAGGTGTGTAAAAGACTTGTGGCGCGAGGCGATGAACTTGTCCTCCTGGTCCGAAATGAGGCGTCAGCGCGGCGCGCCCTTCCGGTTCCGGCACATTTTGTTGCCTGGTCGCACGAAAATGAGGTGCCGGCCTCCGCCCTGGAGGGAGTCGACGCGATCATCCATTTGGCCGGTGAGCCTCTCGCTGACGGCCGATGGACGGACGCGAAGAAGAAAAAGATCATCGATTCACGGGTGCTAGGGACACGGCGTTTGGTTGATGCTGTCTTAAAAGCGCGGTCCAGCGACGATCGGCTGAAGGTTTTTGTTCATGGATCCGCGATTGGAATTTACGGCGACCGCGGTGACTCGATTTTGGATCGATCGAGCGAAAAAGGTACGGGCTTTTTACCGGACGTCGTCGACGCATGGGAAATTGAAGCCAGGCGCGTCGTCGATGCGTCGTCGCCCAAGCCTGTTCGGTTAGCGATTGTTCGAACCTCCGTTGTCTTGGCGGCCCATGGCGGTGCTTTGGCTAAAATGCTTCCATTGTTTCGACGAGGCCTCGCGGGTCGCCTTGGATTTTCTGGGGCCCAATGGATGTCGTGGATTCATATCAATGATATTGCGCGCCTCTTCATTCATGCTGTCGACAGCGACCGCGCTGTGGGAATTCTTGAAGGAGCTTCACCGTACCCAATGACCAATCGCGAATTTACCGACGTTTTTTGTAAGGAGCTTGGCGTTTTTCAGAATGTGCCTGTGCCTGAATTTGCACTGAAACTTTTGTACGGGGAAATGGCGTCTGTCATACTTGAAAGTCAGCGAGTCGTCGCGACAGGTACTCTGGAATCTGGATTTAAATTCGAATACGAAAAGATCGATCAGGCCCTTCGCCATATTCTTGCGCCTTTAAAAGAATCCAAGAGCTGACTTTTCGATCTTTCGGTGGTGTGTTGGGCGCATGAATGATCGAGCTTCCAAAGCCGCAGTTCTTGCTGTGGGAACTGAAATCACCGACGGACAAATTTCGGACCGAAATTCTCAGTGGCTCTCATCCCGTCTTGTGGGGATGGGATTTGAGATTGATCAGCATCGCGCGGTTCCCGATGATCGCGAAAAAATCATAACCGCTTTGAGTGAGTTTTCTGGTCGCGCGGCTTGGGTCTTTGTGACGGGCGGGCTTGGACCAACAAGCGACGACTTCACGCGGGAATGTGTGGCCGAAGTGCTTGAAGCGACGCTTGAGTGGCACGAGCCCTCGTGGAAGGACATCACCGATCGACTGACTGCGCGAGGCGCTGTGGCGACCGAAAATCAAAAGCAACAATGCTTCTTTCCGAAGAAAAGTCATATTTTGAAGAACACTCGAGGAACAGCTCACGGCTTCATTGGAGTTTCTAAAAGTGGAGCGCGAATTGTAAGTCTGCCCGGGCCACCGCTTGAGATTGAAGCCATTTGGCGAGATGGTCTTCAGGCTGAAATTGAAAAATACGTTTTTGAGACAACCGCCCAAGGAAACTTCAGGCCGGCCCGACGACTGACAATTGTTCGCACGATGGGACTTGGTGAAGGGGCGCTGGCCCACGGTGTGGAAGCCCTCATTGACCGCGCGATGGTAAAGCGAGCCGCGGAGGGTTTGCCGAGCCTCGGGCGGCCTGAGTTGGGATACCGCGCTCATGCACCTTACGTGGAAGTAAAAATTTGGGCCTTGGCGACGCAAGAAAACTGGGTCGAGCAGCTTTCGGAAGAAATTTGTCGAGAATTTAAAGACTATGTCGTGAATCGAAACGATGAAGATGCAGCGGATTTATTTTTAGAGAAAATTTTGGTCGATGACAGAAAAGGAATCAAGATCCGGATCTTTGATTCAATCACTCGCGGCGCAATCCTACAGCGCCTCCACGAGCGCGCTGCCCAACTGAATCGATCCGAATTGACCGAGGCGATCGATCGCTCCGTTCTCGTCACGGTCTCGCTAGCTCCTGCCACACCAGCATCTCCAGCCGAAACATCGATACAGGTTCGAGAGTATGGACTCTCTGTTGGGAAGGACGAATTGACGTTGGAGATTGAAATGCCCGACGAGGTCTCTACGGTGAATCTTCCAAAGCTTGCCCAGTCGCTGAGATCCGACCGAGGTCGCAAGTGGGCCATTGAATTTGCGCTGCTCGAGTGGGGGAATGCGTGACGTCGCCGCGATTTTTACATTCCGATCCGATCGACATGAAGGATTACGGTCATCCGGGACATCAGTTTACGGCCGAGGATATCTTAAAGCATTTGGCGCCACGGCTGACGCCCGAGCGGTGGGCTCGCATTCAGGCGGTTGTTCGAAATCGCACCTGTGACGTAACTCCGGTTCTTGAAAACATTTACGATCGCGGCAACACGTCGGCCGTTTTTCGCTCGGCCGAGGCAATGGGGTTTCAAGTCGCTCATGTGATTGAACCCGGAGAAAAATTTAAAGAATCCAATCGTGTGACGGCCGGTGCTGACAAGTGGCTTGATGTTGTTCGTTTCAAGCACACAGTCCCCGCCGTTTCGAGTCTTCGAGAAAAAGGGTATCAGATTTTAGCGACGCACTTAGATTCGAACGCCCGACCTTTAGCCTCGATGAATCTCAAAGTTCCAACGGCTATTGTTTTCGGAAACGAGAAGGACGGAATTTCACAGGAGATGATCGAGCTGTGCGATGCGACCGTGATTCTTCCGATGCGTGGATTTGTTCAAAGCTACAATATTTCGGTCGCGGCAGCGATCGCGTTTCAGACGATTCATCAGGCGAGGTCGGTCAGTGGGGCTTCAAGTGAAAAGGAGCCCGGACTTTTAAACGAAACTGAGCAGCGCACCTTGGCGGCTCACTACTGTTTACGAACGCTGGATTCAGCGGGAGACATTCTCTTGCGATTGATTTGATTTTTCGAGCTCTCGGATCTCAAAGCCGCTTTTCGCCAGTGCGTCCCGAAGCGAAAGCAGTTCGCTCTGCAAGCGGCGCGCGAGCGTCTCGTTGCTGTAAGCTTTTTCTGACGAGGGTGATGTGACTTCTAGATCCTGAAGTTCCGCTCGGCGACGTTCAATATCTTGTTCAAGAGCCAAATTTTCTTTTTCAAGTTTCGCGATTCGTGAGCCGAATCGGAATCGTTCCAAGAATTCAGGCTCGACATTCTGAGGGCAAATGCCCGCGTAGCTTTCTCCGGCACGACCCGCATCGTAGCCGCGGTCGGGTGTGCAATAGAATGTCAGCCCGCGCTGCCATCCGGCCGTGTAGAGCTCATCGTTGACGAAGACTCCTTGGGAACGGCAGCGCTCGGCGTAGAGGCTGGTGCCCAAAGGAACGCCGCTCAAGCCATCGACTCGGCCGACTTCAAACCAATCCGCATTTCGGCAAGGGTCTCCGGTGACCGAAGGTGAATTTAGGGGTCCAAGTTTTGGTGTGCGAACGCCCGTGAGACTCTCGCAAGCCAGGAGGCTTGCTGTGACTATGAAAATCACCAGAAATGTCAGTGGGCTTCGCATGGCCGTCTTGTCTCCTAGCGCCGATGGCCCGTCACCACGAAAGCCGGAGGTGAGTAAGTATTCGTTACCCCCTTAATGAAGCAATGCGTCGCGACGCCGTCGCGCCCGTTCCAGGTTTGCCAATTCATAGGCGGAAAGGCAGTTTGGGCCGATGCGAATTGGACTCTTCCACGAATCAAGCCTACCTCCGCGAACTTACGGAGGAATCGAACGAATCATGGTGGCACTTTCGCGCGCATATTTGCGTCGTGGTCACGAAGTCACCGTCATTTGCAAAGCTGGCGATGCCGGAAAAATTGCTGAAAGCCGAGATGATGCAGAAAGCGGCCGCCTGCGAGTTTTCGAGCTACCGCCGAACTACCGAAACGAACCGCCAGATTCGTGGCTTCCAAAAGATATCGATTTTCTTCATTCGCATCAGCCGCTTAAAGTTGCCGATGGGTTTCGTCCGTCAGTTCCATTTCTCGTCTCGATTCATGGCAATGGTCACGCCGACGAGAAGTATTGGGCCAACACCGCGTTTTTGAGCGAGAGCCACGCTAAAAATCATTCTGCGAAATATTTTGTATACAACGGCGTCGATCCGGCTCGCTACACGTTTCAACCGGAAAAAGAAAAAGGCGCCGACGGTTACTTTGTTTTTCTCGCTCGCACCACATGGCGTGTGAAGAACGTGAAAACGGCGATCACCTGGGCCAACGATCTGGGTGTGCGGTTAGAAATTATGGGCGGCCACGGCGTGTCTCGCGGACTTATTCGCTACAATGGTTTGGTCGACGAAGCTGAGAAAGTAAAACTTCTGGCGGGAGCGCGAGCCTTAATTTATCCGACCAACTGGGATGAGCCGTGCGCGGGAGCACCACTGGAAGCTCTTGCCTGTGGGACGCCTGTTATTTCTTCAGTCAATGGCTGTATGCCGGAACTCGTGAGACCCGACACAGGTGTTGTGTGCCGTGACTACGACGAGCTTCTTTCAGCGGCGGCAAGAGTGTCCGACATCTCGCCCCGCGCGTGTCGAAAATCGGTGGAGGAATTCTTTAGTGATGAGCGTATGGCGGACGACTACTTGTCCCTTATGCTGAAAATAATGAGAGACGGCGACCTTGATCATGAGCCCCGCTATGATTTCGCTTCTTCGAGTGTTGAGCTTCTTTATAAACCTACAGTGCTCAATCGCCTTCGCGTCGCAATCACGGGGAAGTTATGAAAGTTTTTATCACAGGCGGCGCAGGTTTTATCGGAAGCCAAATGGCCGAGAAGTTTTTGAAGCGCGGCGATTCGGTGACGTGTTTCGACAATTTGATTCTTGGGAAAAAAGAATTTCTGAAAAACTGCGGTTCGCTGGTGGCCACAGGGGCGACGTTTCAGTTCATTCAGGAAGACCTACTGAACCTTGACCGGGTTATTGCGGCTATGAAGGGGCACGACTTGGTCGTTCACTTGGCGGCCAACAGCGATATCTCGCAAGGGGTTGAGAAGTCCGATGTCGACTTGAAGAATGGTACCATCGCGACTTTCAACACTTTGGAAGCGATGAGAAAGTCAGGCGTTCGCGACATCTTGTTCGCTTCGACCTCAGCTATTTACGGCGAAGCTTCGGTGAAGCCGACGCCCGAAAATTATGGTCCCCTGATTCCAATTTCATTTTACGGCGCGAGCAAACTTGGCTGCGAGGGACTTGTTTCGGCCTTTGCACATAACTGCGGCCTTCGCGCCGTCACGTTTCGTTTTGCAAATATCGTAGGGCCACGATCCACTCACGGTGCGATTCACGATTTCACAGAGCGACTACTGAAAGATCCGAAAGTTCTTAAAGTTCTTGGAAATGGAACACAGGCCAAATCCTACCTTCATGTAGAGGATTGCATTGAAGGTATGCTTCACGCTTTGGATCGGGTGCTACTTCCTGCGGCGGGCCCTGATTTCTACGAATGTTTCAATTTGGCGAGTCTTGGTGTTTCGAACGTTAAATTTCTTGCTGAGACGGTCGCTCGTGAATTTTCAAAAGCGCGCGGCATTCCGGTGCCAGTGCTCGAATTCGGCGAAAGCTCGCGCGGCTGGGTAGGTGACGTTGCTTACACGTGGCTTGATGGATCTCGTTTCGAAAAGCACGGATGGAAGGCTCGCCTCGAAAGCGGCGCTGCTGTTGAGAGAGCGGTCCGCGAAATTATTTCGGAAAAGCTCGCGTGAGAAAACAAGTTCTGATTTTGGCAGGAGGTCTTGGCCTGAGGCTTCGACCACTCACCGAGAAATGCCCGAAGCCCATGGTGCTAGTTCACGGTGAGCCCTTTCTTCATTGGCAGATCTTGGATCTGAAGGAGCAAGGCTACACCGATATCGTTCTTCTGGTTTCCTATCTTGGTGAGCAAGTTCAGAAACATTTTGGCGATGGATCTCGCTTTGGCGTGCGGATCGATTATTCGTTTGAAACCGAACCACTGGGCACTGGTGGCGCGATCGCACTTGCCATCAAAACTTTGGGTGACGAGCTTGACGATGATTTTATTGTGATGAACGGCGACAGTTTTTTGCGCGCTCCATTGGATGACGTCGCTGGTTTTTTTGAAGAGGGTGTTTTTGATGCGGTGGTAACGACGTTCGACAACGGTCTGAAGTCAGGACTTCCGGCGACGCCCGTTCCGAACAATCTGAAAGTGAAGAATCAGATCGTCATTGAGTACGAAAAAGCCGCAGGTCTAGAGCGTGGGTTTGACCGTGTGGATTCAGGAATTTATTTTGTAAAAAAAGAACTCTTCTTTGGTAATTTAAAAGGCGATTTGAAAACACCTTTTCAGTTGGAAGACGTTCTGCGCCGATTGATCGCAGAAAAGCGCTGTGGTGCTTTTGCGGTGAATTCTCGATTCTATGATATCGGAACCGTCGAGCGTTTGGCGGAATTTGAATCTTTCGTTCAAAGCGAGCTCGCCGCGGGACGGTGGACGGGCAGTGAGCCCGAGGGAGTGCCATGATTATCGCAAGAACACCGTTTCGTGTGAGTTTTTTGGGCGGAGGCACCGATCTTCCAGATTTTTGGCAAGAAGAAGAGGGTGCAGTTCTCTCGACCGCAATCGACAAGTACATGCACATTACTGTGAACAATCGCTTCGATCAGAGCTGGCGTCTTGGCTACTCAAAAACTGAGATCGTCGATGATATTTCGAAGATCGAGCACAAGATCATTCGACGTGTCCTTGAAAAGTATGGGGCGCTGGCGTCGTCGAAAAACGACGGTCACGGTCTTGAAATTCTGTCCATGGCTGATATCCCGGCGGGATCAGGACTGGGAAGTTCTTCCAGCTTCACCGTAAGTCTCTTGCATGCTTTGAAGGGGCATCTGGGCCTGTTTCAAAGTGCCGAGGATTTGGCGCGTGAGGCGAGTGAAATTGAAATCGAAGATTTAAAAGAGCCGATTGGCAAACAAGACCAGTACGCCGCAGCTTTCGGTGGCCTAAGGTTTATACGCTTTCTTCCCTCCGGTGAGGTTTCTGCAGAACCGGTGATTTGTTCCGACGATACAAAGCGAGCGCTCGAGAGCCATCTATTGGTTTTTTACACAGGCGTCACGCGTTCGGCTTCGGGCGTACTGGCTGAACAAAAATCGAACACTGGCCTTAAGCGCGAAACGCTTCGTGAAATGCGTGATCTTGCTATCCGCATGAAGACTTCTTTAGAGAAAAATGAACCGGTTCGTACCTCGGGCGAGCTTTTACACGAGGGATGGCAGCTAAAGAAGACCCTCGCCAGCGGTATTACTGCGGGACCCATCGATGCTTGGTACGAGCGAGCCCTCAAGGCAGGGGCCTACGGGGGAAAAATCCTCGGAGCTGGCGGTGGAGGATTCCTCATGGTACTGTGCCCGCCAGACAAACAGGCGAAAGTTCGCAGTGAACTTGCTGAATTGCGATCGGTCACAATGAAGTTTGATAGTTTCGGAAGCCGCATTGTTTTTGTTGGCTAGCGCCGATGGCGGCGGACGGTAAAGGGGTTTAAAGTGAGTTCTTCATCAGTATCGGCACCAGGCGCGTCCGAGTTTGCTCGCAAATATTTGGCAGAAACTCTTCCGCTTTTTCAGGAGTACGCAGGGCTTGAGTTTCAGTCGGCCATGGACTCGATGGTAAAAGCCTACGCGAATGGTTCGACGGTTTTCATTTGCGGTAACGGCGGGTCGGCAGGTACGGCGGGTCACATGGTGAACGATTTGGCCAAGGGCTCGGTCGTGGATGGAAAAAAGCGGCTTCGTGTGATTGGTCTTGCTGACAATATGAGTCTGCTAACGGCCTACGCCAATGACAACGGCTATGAGTCGATCTTTATTGAGCAGCTGAAGAGTCTTTGGAACCCGGGCGATATTCTGATCGCGATTTCGTGCAGCGGAAATTCGCCGAACGTTGTGAAAGCGGCCGAGTATGCGCGAGCCAACGGTGGTGACGTGATTGCTCTGGTTGGTTTTTCGGGCGGAAAGCTTAAAGAGCTTTCGAATCATCCCATTTACTTTAAATCCTACAACTATGGCTCGGTCGAGGATGCGCAATTGATGTTTTCGCATCTCTCCAGCCAATACCTTCATAAATTTATAAAGGAATCGTGAGATGGACAAAATGAAACCGCGCAAAGATCGAAAATCAGCGACTCCAAAAATGAGTGCACAGTCGGCAGGTCGAAAATCGAAAGAGACGTTTCTTCCCGATACGTCTCAAAAGCTTTACGGCGAAGTCGCGATTGAAGAAGCTGCGCTTGAGCGATTTCCCAATCGTACGACCGTTCGTCGGTACACGATTGAATTCACGTGCCCGGAATTCACGTGCTTGTGCCCGCGTTCGGGTTTTCCGGATTTTGCGACGATTCGCATTCGGTACGTGCCTGACCAGTACTGCGTTGAACTCAAAGCGCTAAAACTTTACATCAACTCGTTCCGCAATAAAAAAGTGTTTCACGAAGATGTGACGAACGTGATCATTCAAGATCTCATCGATCTTTTGGATCCGCATGAAATCACAGTCGTCGGTGACTTCACTGTTCGGGGAAATATCCACACCGTCGTAACTGCTGAGCACATTAAAAAGGCGAAGCTGAAGTGAGCGAAGCGCGCGCCCCGAAGGGTCGGGGGCCGGTTTGGCTAAGACGCCTGGCGAATATCGGTTTCGCGATTGCGGCTCTCTACTTTGTTTACCTCGTTTCACTTTTGGTGGTGGCTTACCGAAGCAATAAGTCTTTCGAAGGTCAGCCGTTGGGGCCGGCCGTCATCACATCAGTCGTTACGTCGCCAGATACATCGGCGGCGAATATCGACCTCGAAGCGTTTAGCGAAAGGGAAAACACCGTTCTCGTTTTATGGGCGACATGGTGTGGGCCATGCCACTCCCTTTTGATGGATCTTAAAGACGAAGTCGTTGCAGGAAAAATCAATGGCGACCGCATCGTAGCCGTCAGTATGGCTGAACCCATCAGCGACGTTCGCGCTTACCTTGAAAGGTACTCGATTCCCTTTCGTGTCGGAGTCGATCCCGAAGGGCAGTTGGCCCGAAGGCTAAAGGTCTCGGGTACTCCAACGGTCGTCTTTCTTGGGCCGTCGGCTACGATCAGCAAAGTTTCTACCGGCGGGTTTGGACTCTCAAGTAGAGTCGCTGACTTTTTGAAGTAGGCTTGCCAAAACCATTTTTGATGGCGCAATTCGCGACTTTTTTAAAGTTTCAGTGTTGAACTTTTACTTTCCGTATCGTCTATTCACAGCTCCACATAAATCTATGTTCGTGATCGAGAATCGGGTGATTCTCAGGAGATGCCATGAAGTACGCCGTAGCGTTGTTGTTTACATTTTTGTCCTCTGGCTGCGCCACTATTTTAAACGATGACACTCAGAAGATTAATATTAGTTCTTCGAATGCCAAAGAATTCAAAGGAACTATCGACGGTTTTCCATTTACCGGTCCTGGAATCATTGCTGTTAAGCGCACAAAAGCCGACAAAATCATCATGGTAGAAACGCCCGCGTGCACCAAACAGATGGTTCTCGCAAGCGAAGTCGACACAAAGTTCTTCATCAATATTCTTTCGGGCGGAACTTTCGGTTCGTCGACGGATTACGGAACAGAAAAAATGTGGAAGTACCAAGAGTCGGTCATCATTCCTTGCGGAACTTGAGACTGAAGCTTTTGAGATCTGCGATGTCCATTCGACATCAGGCATTTCGAAAGAGATTTCGAAAGATATTTAAAAAGAGAACTTCGTTCGGAGTTCTCTTTTTTTTTAGAGTGGCCGTCGGTCTTGCGGCTCTATTTTTCTGTCTGCCGAACCGGGCTTCGGCCTCTGATCAGTCTCAATCAGGATTTCTTGCCGCCAATTTGATCAAAGCGCGAGATCTGCGTTGGGCTGACGATCCTGTTTGGCAGTCGCTACCACATTTGTCTTACGGTCTTCCTCAGATTGACGATACAGCATTCTACATTCACCGCCACTTCAGTTCGGCCACTGCTGAGCTAGAAGACTCTCTCACAGCTATGTTTAAGCCCAGCGCTGCACTCGAGCCTGAGAGTTCATTTCAGTGTCGTTTTCCGGCGCGGTTTCAGTGGCTGAGTGAAAAAGTAGGAGCACCGCCGCCCACATTCTCAGAATGTACGGACCTCGCCGAATTTCGACGTCGCGCGCCTCTGACGTCGGCGGCATTAGTTTTTGCGGCGGAAAAAGTCTCGCACCCTTCCACAATGATGGGCCACGTTTTTTTGAAAATCTCAGGAGCGAACCACAAAGGTCAGCCGGTGGATCATGCGATTTCTTTTTTCACGGATCTCAATGACGGCAATTTTCCAAAGCTCGTCTTTGAGAGTCTACTGACCGGTAAGACCGGGTTTTATGCCCTTTCGCCATTTGAAGAAGTGAAGAATGGGTACCTTTTTTCGGAAGAGCGAAACATTTGGGAGTACGAGTTCCTCTTGAACGATTCCCAAAGGCAGCGCCTTCATCTTCATCTTTTTGAACTCAAGACGGTTTCGTTTCGCTACTTTTTCATAGGTTTTAATTGTGCGACGCTCATTCAAAACGTGATCGCGGTCGCTCATCCCAAAGTAAATGAGACTCGAGGATTTTGGGTGACACCACTGGATGTGGTGCGCTCATCCGACAAGCCTGAATTTATTTTTTCTACGAAGGTCGCTCCGGCAAGTCGCTGGAAAGTAAAAGTGCTGAATGAATCATTGGGCCCGTCGTGGGCCGCCATATCTCGACTGCAAGAATTCCAAGACGAAAGTGTTCCGGCCGATCGCGCTGTCTCTGTATTCGACAATGAAATCGAACGAGATGGCCCCGACGGATCGTCTCGCTACCTACACCTTGAACTTGCTGAAGCCTACGCAGGAAATCTTCTTGAGAACCGGAAAATTTCTGAATCTCGTTGGAGGGCTCTTAGTCTGGATCTTATGAATCGGCGTAAGTCATTGGTGAGCGATGGATTCATCGATCTTTCATCCTTCAAGCGGCCAAGTCTGACTCGACGAGATTCGCAAGTGTCTCTAGCTTCATTTTATGATCGTGTCGAAAAAAGCGTTCGACTTCGATTCCTGCCAGCTTCGCACGCGCTCGAAGACGAAACACTTCAGTACACCAGCGAATCAGAGCTAAAGATCGGAGAGCTTGAGGCTGAATATCTGGCCAATGAAAGTCGATTCAGGGTTTCGAAGGCGGTTCTTTACTCGGCCGTTTCGCTTCAACCTTCGGATCGATTGATTTCAGCACTCTCGGGTCGTTTTCGAATGGGTTACGAAGTGTTTAGAGAGATTGATCTTTCGCGAACTCCAAGCCCATTCATTGATACTGCTTTGGGAAAGACGATTCGGTTGACCGGCGATGTCGATCTTTACGCTCTTGCTTCCGTTGGGACACGTGTGCCGATGCAAGCCTACGCCTACGCCGGTCCGGAGGTTGGCGTCGTGGTACGCGAGATTTGGCGAATGAAGACAATCGTTTCGTGGCGAAAGATCTTTTTTGGATTCGGGGCTCAGGATGAAGCGCTCAGAAATGCGGATGCGTGGTCGCGTTCACTGTCTGAGCTTACACTTTCGCAGACCTTGAATTTCAAAGATTTCGCTCTTATCGCTGCACTTTCGCTTCATGACAACACCAGGGCCAGTCGCCCGAGTGCCGAGGTCACACTCCGCCGGTACTTTTAAGAGGTTGCCATTATTAAATTTCGCTTGGTAGGACTCGTCACATTCTATTTTGTGCGGGGGCAGTGAATGGTTGGACGAGTCGTATTTAATTGCGTTGCAGGTCTTTTGACAGTGTTGGCATGCGAAGCCGGATTTGCTCAAGCGGAGTCACTGAATGTGTACCCGGCGCCACCGTCGGAAACAGAGAAAGCTATTGAAAAGGTCGATGCCGCCGTCACTGACGCCGTCGGTACTGCGAAAGACGCGCTGGCGCGAACGAAGGAAGTTCGATCTCAATCCGAGTACTTCGCGTTGTTTAATTATTCGCCCATCGATCTTCTGGTGCCCAGCAAAATGGGCGGTACGATTGGAATCGTTCGGACGGTCGACAAAACGTGGGAGTTTGAGTTTCTTCAGGGAAGCTTGTCTGTTCCGTTCATCGTTAAAGATCTTGGAAAAATGACGGATCGTCGAATGTCGTTTGTTGCGCGGACGTATATGGGTTCGAACAGCTTTAATGTCAGCTATGGCCTCAGCTACTTTGATTTCAAACTAAACCTTGGAGACGCGCTTTTGGGACGGGTGAGTGGTGGATCCTATCCCTACTTGGATCTCGTCGAACTTACTTCGCTGGGATTTAACTTTGGCATTGGAAATCGATGGTCGTTTCAGAATAAATTCACAATCGGAGTCGACTGGATCCAGTGGTCTCAACCGGTCTTTGGCCTCTCGAAAAAGTCTGCGTTCCTTGATTACGCGACGAACCAACAGGACCGAGACGATGTCGATACGGCGCTCAAAGTTATCGCGTTCTCGCCTCGCCTGACTGTATTAAAAATTCAGCTAGGTATGGTATTTTGAATCACTACCGCGCGCCGCACCTACGCGCGGCCACTAGCTGACCGCATGTTCGGCTTGCGCAATTTGTTTTAGGACAGACGTCGGGCTCGCTCCGCCTTGCGACGTGCGGGCCTTCATGACGTTTCGATGATCGAGAGTTTGGCGTGAAACTTCATCGAACCGCGGGTCGATCTTTTTCAAAGCCTCCACCGTCATGTCTTCAAGTTTTGTTTTTGACTCAAGACAGCGGCGGACCACGACGCCTACTATTTCGTGCGCTTCGCGAAAGGGAACGCCCTTTCTAGCAAGATCGTCGGCCAGATCCGTGGCGTTTGAAAAATCACCTTTTAGCGCCGCTTCCATTCGCTCGCGGCGGAAGTCGGCGCCCGATAGCATCTGCTTCATAAGTCGCAGTGACCCTCTGACGGAATCGAGCGCGTAGAACACGGGCTCTTTATCCTCTTGCAGATCGCGGTTGTAAGCCAGCGGCAGAGCTTTCAGCGTCGTTGCGATTTGAACAAGAGCGCCCAAAGTGCGTCCCGTTCGGCCGCGAATGAGTTCGGCGACGTCGGGATTCTTTTTTTGCGGCATGATCGATGACCCGGTTGTAACTTCATCGCTCAGTTCCACAAATCCATGCTCAGGCGCAGACCAGACGACGAGTTCTTCCGAGATGCGCGACAAGTGAATCGCGACAAGACTTAGAGTCGACAAAAGTTCGAAGGCAAAGTCGCGGTCTGAGACACCGTCGAGCGAGTTCTCGCAAGGGCGAACAAAGCCAAGATCTTTGGCGACGCGTTCACGGTCCAACGGGAAAGATGTCCCGGCCAAAGCCGCCGAGCCGAGCGGCATGACGAGGCACCGCTTTCGCCAGTCGGCGACACGATCTCGGTCTCTGTCGAACATCCAAAAATAAGCGAGAAGGTGATGCGCAAGACTTACGGGCTGCGCATGCTGAAAGTGCGTCAGGCCAGGAAGAAGCGTTTCTGTTTCTGGTCGAGCTTTCTCGAGAAGGGTCTTTTGAAGTTCAATAAGCTCAATTGAAAGAGCTTCGCCTTCACGAGCCAGAGTCAGTCGAAACGCGGTCGCAACTTGATCGTTGCGACTTCTTGCTGTGTGAAGTCGTCCAGCGGTAGCGCCGATTTTTTCTTTAAGCTTGATCTCAATAAAGCTGTGAACGTCTTCGACATCTGTTGGAAAAGGATTTTCCCCAGCAATCAAAGATTTTTCGATATCCGTTCGGACAAGTTTTAGACCTTTGACGATCTCTGCGGCATCGGCAGCAGAAATAATTTTCTGTGCGCCCAGCATTTCTGCGTGCGCGATTGATCCGTCAATGTCGGCGTCCCACAGGCGCCAATCGATTCCGATCGACGTCGTAAAGGCTATGACGTCACTCGAAGGACCGCTTTCAAAACGGCCGCCCCAAAGTTTTTTGTCATACCCCGACGCGCTCACTTCGAGGTCTTTTCTGTCGCGAGCTTCTCTTGAAGACTCAAGAACATACGCGCTTGAAGACCGAACATTTTCACCGAGCCCGTGCTTTCGCGTTGGTCAAACGTCGTCGTGTCGAACGAGGCAAGATCTTCTGAATAGAGCGCCCATTTGCTTTCACGGCCCGTGACAGTCACAGCACCTTTGTACAGTGAAAGTCGAACGTCGCCGGTCACGCGCTCTTGAGTCTTATTGATGAATGCTTCAAGGTCGTCCTTGAAGGGGTCCCACCACAAGCCTTCGTAAGCGAGCTTCGACCACTCTTGATCGATCGTCTTTTTGAAACGAAGTTCGTCGCGAGTCAGAACTAAAGCTTCGATGGCTCCGTGAGCTTTCAGAAGAACTGTGGAAGCAGGGCACTCGTAATTCTCGCGAACTTTAAGACCAAGCATTCGATCTTCCATCACGTCGATACGGCCGATGCCGTTGTCGCCAGCGATTTTATTGAGAGCAATCACGAGTTTTGACGGGCCCATCTTTTCGCCGTTCAAAGCCACGGGAACACCTTTTTCAAAAGAAACCGTGAGAGCCTGGCGCGTGTTCGATGCGTTTTCTTGCGACTTCGTCCACATGAAGATCTCTTCCGGAGGAGCGAAGTTCGGTTCCTCCAGGCGTCCACCTTCAATCGACCGACCCCAAAGGTTTTCGTCGATCGACCAAATTTTATTGAGCGACTGCTGAATTGGAACGCCATGCTTTTGCGCGTACTCGATCTCCCACGTGCGGGTGAGGTTTTTCTCGCGAATCGGCGCGTGAATCACCGCATCTGGCATCATCGCGCGAATCGTGTACTCGATACGGTACTGATCGTTGCCTTTTCCGGTGCAGCCGTGAGCGAAGGCCGTCGCTCCAACTTTCTTTGCAATCTCCACAGCTTTCTTCGCGATGATCGGACGTGCGATCGATGTGCTCATTGGGTAGCCCTGGTATTCGCCGTTGGCTTTCAGCGATGCGAAGCAGAAGTCGCGCGTGAATTCTTCTTTGGCATCCACCGTGAAGTGGGTCGTCTTCATGATCTTCGCTTTTTCTTCGGCTTGATCGATGTCGGCTTGAGGCTGACCGACGTCCACAGTGACGGTGATCACTTCGGTGTAGCCGTACTCTTCCTTCATCATTGGAATGCAAATCGAGGTATCGAGGCCACCTGAATAGACGAGAACGACTTTGCCGCTCATTTTTCAATTCTCCCGTTAAAAAGCCGAATAATGCCTAATTATGCACTAAAACACGTTTATAAGTTGACTTATGCGTCCAATCAAGGATAATAATGCACAAGAGCGCATAAAAATGCCTAAAGATCGAGCGCAAAGCTGTTGGCTGAGCGAACTTTGAGAAAGGACGAGAGAGTTGTCAGATGTTGTGGCGGAGAAGTCAAAAAGTGTGAAATCAGAATCGGTGGCGATTCTGGGTGCTCGCGGCTATTCCGGCGCTGAGCTCGCGCGGTTGGTTTTACGACATCCACAGGCTTCTCTTTCGGGGCTTTTTGCGACACAGAGCTTCTCGTCGGGCGACCTTTTGCCTGAGCTCACAAAAGATGCGGCCCTCTCGCTTCCTGGCAAAACCATGACCGAGTTTGCCGACGACCTTGATTCGGCGAGGCCTTCCTTTCAAACCGTGATGATGGCAACGCCGGCCGAAGTGTCGCTCGAGTGGGCACCCAAGGTTCTTAAAAAAGGTCTTCGTGTGATCGACGTCTCGGGTGCGTTTCGCTTGAAAGGTTCAAGCGCTGCAGACTCGAAGTCCCTCTATGAAAAGTGGTATGGTTTCAACCACACCGAAATCGGTCTTGTGCAAGAGGCTGACTACGGATTGGTACCTTGGGCTCAGGGTGTACCGAAGTCGGCCCTCGTTGCTAACCCTGGTTGTTATGCGACCGCCACAGCACTTGCGATGATTCCACTCTACAAAGCCGATCTCATTCGGGCCGACACGGTGTCGATTGATGCCAAGTCAGGAACGACGGGTGCTGGAAAGAAAGCAGAGGAGCGCTTACTTCATGCAGAAGTCGACGGCGGCTGCCTTCCTTATCGCATCGGTCGTCACCAGCACGAACCCGAGATCGCTGAAGCCGTCGCGATGTTTGGCATGGGTGCGATGAAATATAAGAGTGATGTTAGTTTTTCGTTTGTGCCGCACCTTTTGCCGGTTCGTCGGGGTATCATCGTGTCTGTGCACGCACGTTTGAAACCGGGAGTGACCGAATCTCAAGTGGCGAAATCTTTTGAAGAGTCCTACGGCTCGTACCCGCTGGCGCGTCTGGCATCACTACACATAAAGGGTTCCGAAAACGAACTGATCTTAAAACGCATCGTCGGTTCGGCCAGAACTGCATTGGCGTGGCATGTTCGCGGCGATCAGCTGGTCGTGTTTTCGTTGATCGACAATTTACTTAAAGGTGCAGCGTCGCAAGCTGTTGAAAATTTGAATCGTTACTTAGGTCTCAATGTTGAGACCGCACTCACTGAAAGAGAGGGTGTATTATGATGACACCTGGACCCGGTATCGCACGCACTCCGCTCCCCCTTGGATTTTCAGCTTCCGGCGTGAACTGTGGCGTTCGTCGCTACCGTCCGGATTTGGGTCTCATTTTGTCTGATCGCCCTGCGGTCGGCGCGGGAGTCTTCACAGAAAACCGTTTCGCCGCGGCTCCTGTGCACTATTGCCGTTCGATTTTGCCATCGGCGTCCATTCGCGCGATCGTCACGAACTCGGGCCAAGCCAATGCGGCGACAGGTCCTGAGGGCGTTGAGAACAACAAGAACTTCGCCTTCGAAGTCGCTAAAGAACTTGAGTGTTTTCCGCGTGAAGTCTTGGTGGCGTCGACGGGAGTCATCGGGCCTCAGCTTGAGATGTCGAAGATCGTCGCGAGCATTCCAGAACTTGTCGAGCGCACGACCGACACGGCCGAGAATTTTTCGCTCGCGATTTTGACAACCGACCTTGTTCCGAAAACAGTGACGACCGAACTTCAGCTTTCGGGCGGATCGGTTCGAATCACTGGTATCTGCAAAGGTTCGGGGATGATTCATCCCAATATGGCGACGATGCTTGGCTATCTTTTGACCGACGCGGTTATTCCCGTTGCAAAAGCGCAGGCCCTTTTGAAAGACGCGACCGACGTGAGTTTCAATATGATCTCTGTCGATGGTGACTGTTCGACCAACGATGCCGTATTTTTTCTCGCCAACGGAGCGACAGGCGTGGGTCTTGCGACGAACGACGATGAGATGAAATTTCAGGCGGCCCTTCGCGAGATTTCGGTTCTCTTGGCGCAATCAATTGCGATCGACGGCGAAGGTGCGACGAAGCTTGTTGAAATCCGCGTAAAAGGCGCACCAGATCTTGCGACCGCTCGTCGAGCGGCTCGTGGTGTGACGGTTTCTCCTTTGGTGAAAACGGCGATGAATGGTGAAGATCCAAACTGGGGCCGAATCATCGCGCGTCTGGGTGCCGAACAGGTGCCTGAAGTGGCGTTGTCGCGCTTGACGCTCACGATGCAAGGAACGGTTCTTTTTAGCGACGGACGTCCACAGCCTTTTGAAAAGGCGGATGTGAAGCAGCTTTTAAAGAAGTCGAAAATTCTGGTCGAGATCGATCTTCGGTCGGGAAGCGACGATGCGACGGCGTGGGGTTGTGATCTTTCCAAGAAGTATGTCGACATCAACACGGAGTACACGACGTGATGACACCTGTATCGAAAGACGTTCTTGCAGCACTCACTTATGTGAAGCAGTTTTCGGGGAGCACCGTCGTGTTAAAACTCGGCGGTTCGATCTTGCAAGACGACGAACTTTTGAAACAGATTTGTGAGGATGTATCTCTTGTTCGCGCGGTCGGCGTGAAAGTCGTCCTTGTTCACGGCGGAGGACCCGCGATCAACGAAGAGCTGGTTCGTCGCGATATCAAGTGGGAATTTGTAGAAGGCCTTCGCGTGACTTCGCCCGAGATGATGTCGGTGATTGAAACGGTTCTTTGCGGAAACGTAAATCGCCGCATTGTTCGTGCTTTGAATCAAACAGGTCTTCGCGCCGTTGGTTTTTCAGGTATGGATGCGGGGACGTTGATCTGTAAACAAGCCGACAAGCGTCTTGGTCTAGTTGGTGAAATCGAGCGCGTGAATACGCAGATGATCGATCTTGTTCTTGGGATGGAAGACGAGTTGGGATTCCGCGGGATTCCTGTGATAGCTCCGATCGGTGCGGGTCGCGATGGCCAAGCCTACAATATCAACGCCGACTGGGCCGCAAGCCGCGTGGCCAGTGCGCTGGGTGTCACGAAAATGCTTTTCCTCACCGACCAAGACGGAATTCTTGGGAGCGATATGAAGCTGATCCCCGAACTTGATGCGGGCGAACTTGTTCAGCTGATTGAAGATGGAACAGTGAAGGGTGGAATGCTCGCAAAAGCGCGGACCATCTTACACGCCATTGAAAACAAAGTGACGGACGTTCATATTATGAATGCTCGGCGCGCGCACGCGATCGTGGAAGAGCTTTTCACGGATGGTGGCGTCGGTACGGTTTGCCGCCTGAGGTCTCGTGGCTCGGCTGTGAAAGCTTAGAGGAGACGACGATGGCGACGACTCCTAAATTTAAATCGAAGCATTTTTTAACGGGTACCGAGCTCTCTAAAACAGAGCTATCAGAGTTGCTGTTTTTAGCCGAATCCTGCCGCGAGCAGCGCTTGGCGGGTTTTCGTCGGGATGACCTTCGAAACAAAAACGTTGTTCTTCTTTTTGAAAAGCCGTCGCTTCGCACGCGCGTGAGTTTCACGGTCGCTATCCAAGAGCTTGGCGGGTCGGTTCTTGAACTTGATTCGATGGGACGGAAAAAAGAAGATCCCGAAGATACCATTCGAGTTCTTGCTGGTTACTGCCACGCGGTGATGGTTCGAACGCATGCACATTCGATTCTTGACCGCATGGTTTCAAAGTCGACGATCCCTGTGATCAATGGCCTCAGCGACACACATCACCCTTGCCAGGTCTTGGCGGATCTTCAGACGCTGCAGCAGCGGTACAAAGACCTTCAAGGTCTGAAGCTTTCGTACGTGGGTGACGGCAACAATATGCTTCACAGTTTATTGCTCTTGGCGCCAATCTTGGGTGTCGACGTGCACTATGCATGTCCGCGTGGCTACGAGCCCAGTTCGCTGGTCGTTCGCCAAGCAAAAAAGCGCGCTAAAGATTCCGGCGGTAGTGTTGTTGCGCACACGGATCCTGCTGAAGCTGTTCGGTCGGCCAATGCCGTTTACACGGATGTCTGGACCAGCATGGGTTTTGAGCAGGAAGAAACGGACCGCGATAAAGTCTTCCAACCGTTCCAACTGAACGAGGAGCTTTATTCGAAGGCGGATCCGCGCGCTGCGATCATGCACTGTATGCCGATGATCAAAGACAAAGAGATCACGGCAAGCCTTGTTGAACACGAAAACTCGGTCTTGTTTCAGCAAGCTGAAAACCGCATGCACGCGCAGAAAGCTCTGCTTGTCGGACTGCTTGGTAAAAATGGCTGAGCGGATCGATACTCAAGGCCGCCTTCAGGCTTTAAGAAAACTTCTCTTCAAAGAAGACGCCAGTACGCAAGACGAGCTTCGCGACGAGCTTGAGAAGCTTAAATACGAAGTGAATCAGTCGACGATCTCCCGAGACCTTCGAAAGCTTGGCGCGATCAAGATGATCGATGCCTCGGGCCGCACGGTTTATCGTTTGGCGGAAGAAATGGCGCCGGTGCGTGCGCCGTCAGGTCTTGGCGGACTGGTCACCGATATCTCTCATAATGGCCTCATGGTTGTCGTTCACACATCACCGGGCTCGGCGTCGTTGGTTGCACGGCAAATCGATCAGCTTCGATCTTCGAATGGTGTTTTGGGAACGATTGCCGGCGATGACACAGTCTTCGTTTGTCCGAAGTCTCCAAAAGAAATCGACGCGCTGGTGAAGCGCATCGAAAGAATCGTTTCTGGGGATGATCAGTAAGTTTTGAGGTCGCGATTTGCGACCTCAAAGAATTCACTTCGATTTCAGTAAGTTTTAGCGGAAACCTAGACCTGTCCAATCCTGACGTCGTGGAGTGCTGGGCGGCGATCGGTCTCGGCGAGTCCAGTTTGCGCCTTAGGTACAATTCGATATTCTGTCAGTGCATGGTGAAAACGCTAATTCTGATGCTTATTATTTTGGGGCCGCTGGGCTCCGCGCAGGCAGATACATGTAAGTCCGTTGATCTCAAAAATAAGACAGGTCCAATTCGAGACCAGCTGGACACTCCATGGTGTTTTGCATTCAGCACCGCAGATCTCGTGACTTCTGTGACGGGCGCTACGATCGCACCGTACCCGATCGCTCTCAACACCCATAATTCGATAGAGAAAAAAGAGACTGCGTGTGGCGAGTCATTGAGTGACGGCGGAAGCTTCAGTGATGCGTTCAGCGTTTCCAACATTCGTGGATTCTGTCGTGAATCCGATGTGAAAACTTTTGACCAAAAACTTCTTCACAAGCGAAGTGCCATTCGGCAGCTAAAACTTATTCAAGATAGACTCATTGAAATCCGGGCTGATCTAGCGGCGACATGCTCGGATCGTTTTGGTATCGATGTGGAACAAGCTGTCAAACGTCACGGCAGCGATCTCAGGGCCATGTTCGAAGAGAATCGTCTTTCAAACCTAGTTCCGACCTCCAGTCTTAAAGACATCTTGGAGGTCTTGGCGTCGCCGTCGCTTGTCGTTCTTCCGGAGGAGGCGCTACAGCAAGTTATGCAAGCGAAGTGTGACTTGAAAGTTCCCTACGATCTAAAGACGACGGAAAAGTCCGAGGTCGGCGAAAGTGCGCTGTGGGAAAGTCTCAACACTCAACTCGATAGATCGAATGTCGTCGGCCTCAGTGTAAACCTTTTTCCCTTTCTAGAATTGAACGAAGAAGTTTGGCGAAAGTCGGAAAGAGGACTGTGCTCGCTCAATGAAGTTCGTGAGAAAAAATTTGCTGGGCATGCTCTCACTCTTGTTGGTCGCGAGTACGATGCGAAAACGCGGAGCTGCGAATACATCGTCAAAAATTCGTGGGGCAAGAGTTGTGAGAGCGCAAAACGATTCCTGCCGAAAATTAAATGTCGAAACGGGTTCCTCTATCTTGGCGAGAAGGAAATGCGGGCCATGCTTTTTAGTACTTCACACCTTGAGCCGGTTAGGGCCGGTAATCTGTAGGTATTAACCTATCGTCCCGGAGACGAGCTTTGGTGCAGGTATGCTTAACACATTGCTTTGGCGCCGCGACATTTCTCAAAATAAAATTTGACCGCGGTTTTGAGCGAGAATCGAAAATGTTCATCGTCGAACAGACGATCGTTCGGGACGGCATCAAAAGCATATATCGGCGTGTGGTAGTGTGCTCCAGAACAAGTTCGCGGAGGTTCTCTAGCGAGAGTTTTTTAAGTGACGGCAAGATTCCTCGCGCAAAAAAATTCGATTTAAAAACTGATGTTAGGGTGTTTTCACGAAGCGAGAATCAATCATCGATTCCGAAAGGATCCACCGCTATGAACCTCAAAACTCTCTCAAACGAAACTTTGACTGAAAACCTTCGCGATCTTTCAAAGCGCGATTTGCGACTGACGGCAGAAATCGTCTCGCACATTCATGAGTTTATGATTCGGCGACTTTACCTCGATCATGGCTCGACAAGCATTTTCGGCTATCTTACGGATCACTTGGGTTATCCTCGTGCCACGGCTCAAAACCGAATTGATGCGGCTCGACTGCTTGATGCTGTTCCTGAAATTAAAGATGAGCTTGCCTGCGGAAAAATTAATCTTGGGCAAGTTACTTTGATCTCGATGGGTATTCGGCAAGCCGAAAAGGAAAACCCAGGTTCGAAAGTTTCACCGGATCAAAAGCGGCACCTTGTCGAAAGGATCGTAAGTTCTGGCGCTGCAAAGTCCGAGTACGCGGCGGCCCAGGTCGTCGCTCAAGAACTGGATATCAAAATCAATCCTGTTGAAAGGGTACGGGTGCATCAAGACGGATCGGTGACGATTGAAGTTCATCTTTCAAAAGAAGAATTTGAAAACTTGAAGCGGGTTCGAGACTTGAACTCGCATATAAACCACAATGCAAAGCTCGGCGAGACCGTGGCCGAAGCGGCGAAGTTCTTTCTAGAGAAAAAAGATCCTCGGAAACTCAAAACGAAGATCGAACTCTCGAAACCGAGTTCGGATTCGAACTCGGCCGTGAAGTCAGCTGAGAAATCGGAAGATTGTTTGGACTCGAACGCGAATGCCGATTCGCCGAAACTAGGAATTGGTTCGGGTTCGAACCTCAAATCCAGTTCGGGTTCGAACCTGAACGTAGGGAAGCCGAAAGTCAGCACGTTCATGCCGAATGGCGCTCCCATCACGCCAAAGGCGAATTCCCGAAGCTACATGAGCGTGCACGTTGTACGTGCCCTTCATCAGCGCGATAAGTCGTGCCGGTGGGTCGGGCCGTCGGGCCACGTTTGCGGATCGACGTACCAGCTGCAAATCGATCACATCAAAGGGCTATGGGATGGAGGCACCGACGCCATTGAAAATCTTGAACTGAAATGTGGCGTGCACAACCGTAGGAAGTTCGAACTCGAACGACAGGCCTTGATGGCCAAACTTGAGCATCCGGTTTGAAGTCGGGGGCTAAGCCCCCGATCAGAATTGCCTACTGCTTTTTTACGACCGGCTCTGCGAGCTTGAATACTTTCACTTGTGCGCCCGGTTGGATGCGAAGATCGGCGTTGGTTGTGTCGGTAAGGTACGTCACTTTTGCCACCGAGACATTGTCGCCGACCGAAACGACTTCAGCGGTCGCAATCGGAGTTGTGGTTCGCACGATGCTGTACTTCAGGCGCGTTGTGCAAGGAGCACCTTCCCATTCGTAGCGCATGTTCGAAATTTTGAAAGTATCGCCGACTTTGATACCAGCCAGTTCGCCGGCACGGAATGCAACATGGGTGTCGCCGTTGACGAGCTCTGGATCATAAACAACTCGCGATTCCCAAACTTCGTTCCAGTCTTTGTTTGGCGAACGACGCTCGATGTAGGTATCGACGATCTGATCAAGGCCATCTTTCATACCATTTCGAATGACATCAGTGATTGGCGTGTTGAAGAAGAAGTTCAGACCAATCGGAAGACCTGATGCGAAGTCGAGACCCACATTGACCTTCGATTGACGGGAAACGCCGTCGCCAATTGCGATGACTTGGCGAGAGAGTGGGTTTTCAGTACGAAGACCGATTTCAAACTTGCTCTGGCTGAAGTTCACTTTGCCGCCGGCGCTGCCGGGAAGCTCGCCATTGGGATTGTAGCCGATGCCAAGACCCACGCCCCACGTCGCTTCGAAAGAAAGCACTTCGCCGCCAAGAAGAGCTTGTGGCATTTCATAGAGACACGCCGGAAGTGACGCTGCCCCAGAGGCTGAGAATTTTCCTTCAACAGCGTCATTCATCGAAACGCGACCTTCGAAAATCGCCTGTCCTTGGGCTCGCACTTTATCGAGGAATCGATATTGATCGAGAACGGAAACATCTTTTCGTGAAACGAGTCCGATTTCGTCCTCGGAATTTTCGCTAGAATCGCTGTTTTTCCCGCTCGACATTTTGAACGCGCCACCGCCTGCCACCATGGAGAGTGATGTCGGAAGAGGATTCGCGATGAGGAAGTGATCGTGTTTGATCACTTCGCGGTAAAAAAGCGCATTGGCCACATAGGGGAAGTCGATCGTCTCTCCGTTCGGAAGGCGAATAACTCGCCCTTTCAGAGTTCCAATCTCAACATCCATTTTGAGGGCGCGAGTTTTGGAAGTTTCCTCACAGCCTTTGTTCCCCATGGAGAGACCAGAGATGGCAATCAATGGAAGAAGAAGATGAACACCCAGCGCGGAGCGCTTGAGGGTCGAGCCGGACTGATTCTTCGATCGACTCTGAGGATTCGTAACAGTGTTCTTCTGGTCCTTCATCTCGCGACTCCTGTTTCAAGAGAGCTACAAAGCTTTGAGCGGAAAACATGCGTGCGTTTCACGACGCATGTCTTGTTTATCGGACCTCTGTCGCAAGACTAAAATCGTATCGCCAACGCCAGAAGCCAGCCCAACGCCTAGGGAAAATGGAACTCGGCTCGGAGTGAGGCAACGTAAGTATTGGAAATTATGCGATGATGATGAATCGGGTATGATTACCAGACTCTGGTCGTGTTGGACTGTTCGACAGTCTGGTTCAACTTTGACCTGAAATTTCAGTAAAGCAGGTAAGATTGCCTGCAAATCAAGACATTTGGCCTGTCACATCTCTTTACGAATTTTCGAAATTCGGAGCGACTTCATCGCAATTTCTTCCCTTGGGAACTCGAAATCGAGGTCAGGACTGACGGCGCGCGAGAGCTCGAGGCGATAGTCTTTCGAACTGGCAAAGTTCTGTCCGCGTACGAAAGTATCAGCGCGTACGAAAAAATCTTCTTCTTTTAAAAGTTCGTAGTTTGTTGAAAACAGCAGAGTGCCGCCGAGTCCAAGAACGTCGAGGCAGCCCAAGAGAAGATTCTCAAAATCTTTTTCAATACGAAAGACACCGTTGTCCGAGCGAGAAAAAGACGGCGGATCGCAAACGACAATGTCGAACGTAAAGCCTTTTTTCCTCGCCCATTTCAGGTACTCTCGCGCATCAAAGGCTCTGAATTCGAGTTCTTGGTCGAGCGTCGTTTCCGTCGTAAGACCATTGGCTTCAAAATTTTCTTTCGACCACGCGATAAAGTTTTTGCTGAGATCTACAGTCACGACGCGCTTTGCGCCGCCAAGAGCTGCGGCCACCGAAAAGCCACCGGTGTAAGAAAATAGATTCAGAACAGACTTTCCGTTTGCGATCGATTTCAGCCAACGTCGATTCGCACGTTGATCCAGAAAGAGCCCCGAAGAGAGCCCTGAGTCGCGACGGAAAGTGTATTTTGCGCCGTCTTCTTCGGCCGTCCACCTCTGCGGAACTGAATCGTCAGAGAGGACAAATTCGGCGACGTTGGGATTTTTCCCACGGTTGTCACGTCGCTGAAGAAACCAATTTTTCCACCCCATGATCTCGGACAATTCATTGATGGCTTTGTGATCGTAGGATTCAAAATTTTCACCGTACCAATGAAACTGAACGACATCGCCCAGCTGATCGACCGAGAGCTCGTTGCCTTCTTTGTGCAGCCAGCGCTGTGTTGGGCTGGGCGCAAGGCCCATAGCTTTCAGCGAGCGACCCAGGCGTTCGCGTCGTTCGATCGCAATGAGCCAGCCAAGCTGTGAAGACTTTGAAATGTCTGACGCTAAAGAAAGATCTTTGAACCAGCGAGGAAGTTCTGAGATGCCGTGCACGAGTTCGCTCTTCCATGGGATTCGGATTTCGGCAGCATGAAGGCAGATCGCTGGAAAACTTGATCCTCCGTGTTCATTGTCGCCAAGGATAGGAATTCCAAGCGATTCGGCGTGCAAGCGAATCTGGTGCGGGCGTCCCGTCGTGGGTTTCGCTTTCCACATGGAAATGTGCTCGTGTTTTTCCACGAACTCAAAGTCAGTGATGGCGTTCGTCGGCGCGTCTTCGGTCGCGGCGACCGAAAAAAAGTTCGAGGCGCGTCCGCCAGAAGGTTGTCTGTCGATGAAACTTTCGACGCGAAGCTGGGACGGTGAGTTTTCTGACGGAGTTCCATCGGTCAGAAAAAAATAAGTCTTTTCAACTTCACGAGACTCAAAGGTTTGCGAAAGAAGAGCCGCATCGTCGGGAGTGTCCGCCGCAATCATCACTCCGGTCGTTCCGCGGTCAAGTCGATGAACCGGCCAGAGTTCAATGCCGCTCCGATACGAAAGATGCCCAAGGAAACTATCGACGGGATCGGTCGTCAGTTGGCCGCGTTCATCACTGGAAAGAGAAGTGTGGGTCGTAAGTCCCGCAGGCTTATCGAGAATTCTCAGCATCGGCCTGGCTCACTTTTTTTTGTCGGCACTCGGGACACACGCCGTAGAGCTCGAGCACGTGCGACGTAAGAAGGAAGCCGAATCGAAGAGCGACTTTCTCTTGGAGGCGCTCAATTTCTTCATTTTCAAATTCAACAATTTTGCCGCACGAGTTGCAGGTTAAATGATCGTGATGGTCTTTTGCGGCCCACTCATAGCGAGCCGGCATCCCGCCCATTCGAATTTCGGTGACGAACGAGGCGTCGGTCAAAGTTCTTAGAAATCGATAGACGGTGGCGAATCCAATATCGGGACTTCTTTTTACGACGGTTTCAAAAACGTCCTGGGCCGTAAAGTGGTTCGGTCCGCTTCGAACAACTTCAAGAATATCGAGTCGCTGTGTTGTGACTTTGAGCCCGAGGTCTCGAATAATTTTTTTACCGGGAACCGAGGCTTTGCGCGTGCGCCCCGTGGTGCCAGAATTCGATGTTGGAAGCTGCAAGGGGGATGACTTGTCCATAGTTCGGCGATCTTAGAGTTCCCGGCGCCGCGGAGTCAATACATGAGAATGGATTTCATTTTCAATGTACTTTCCCGCGGGCGACCGAAGGCCTGGTGCGAGGCCCTACTGAGTGACCGGCCGGAACTCACCCAGGCGAGCACGGATCGCGCTTTGATGAGTTTCGGTGTGGTAGGGGAGGAGGAAAATTAGAAGGTGCTCAAGGCCCGTACGCAAGCTTCGACGAGTCGCAGGTTTTTCAGGGCTTTCGAAAAACTGAAGAAACGACGATGACGTGATCAAAACCGTATCGCTGATCATCTGCATTTCGCGTGGGTCTGAAATTCGGCGCATAACTCCGTCTTTCATCCACTGGCCGTACATGGCCTGAAGCAGCCGCATTGTTTTCGCGATGTGGGTCTTCCACCGTTTCGCTAGGTTCGGATCTTTTCGTCGCAAATGGTACATTTCACGGTGGAAGAATCGATACTTCCAAAAAACTTCATAGGAGCGCTCGATAAGTTCCGCAGGAGAAGAGGGAAGTCCTCGCGCAGGTTTCCAAACCGCGTAAGTCTCTGTGCACATCATCTCAAAAAGTTCGAAGATGATTTCTTCTTTGTTTCGGAAGTGAAAATACAAGTTTCCCGGCGAAATCGCCAAGTACTGAGCAATGTGATTGGTCGTAACAGCAACGCCGCCCGACTGATTAAACAAATCGATGCTCGACATCAAAATACGCTCGCGGTTCCCCGCTTTTTTTCGAGGAGGAGCCGTGCGCAAGCCAGTAGGAAGAGTAGCGGTGTTCATCAAAAAGACCTCCAGAAGGCCCGATCGATAACGAACATCACCCTGGAGAACAAGCTCTATTCCAACATAGAGAATACAAAGCTCTATTTTCAACTCTAGAGCTTCCAAATACCACGCGAGACACCTATGAGAAATAGAGTAAAGGCTCTGAGGTAAGTTTTAAACGGCCCGAAGTGGCCCGGCTGAGATCGTGGAAAGAGGGAGGCGCCGCGATCACAGCCAAGCAGATCTGTTTAAAACTAAAGCCCTCGCTCGAGGCGCATGATTCGCTCTTCGAGAGTTGGGTGCGTACGGAACAGTCCTGAAAGTCCCGCTTTCTTCGTCGACGAGATTTTCATCGAGGCGAAAGCTGGTTTTGGTTCTGTCTGAGCCGCCACTTGGAAGTTTCGTTCCGACATCTGTTGGAGCGATTTCAAAGCAGAGACCATTGCGTCGCGGCCCGCGTACTTTGCTCCGCCCTGGTCGGCGCGGAATTCACGTTGCCGCGAGAACCACATGATCACGATGGATCCAAGGACCATGAACACCATTTCGAGCGCCATCACTGTGAACATGTATGCGATGGGACCCAGGCCTGCTCCTTCACGATCGTCGTTTCCTTTTAGGAAGTTTGAAATTGCGAAGGCGATCAGTCTTGCGAGTGCCATCACGAAAGCGTTCATCACACCTTGCAAAAGCGCCATCGTCACCATGTCGCCATTGGCGATGTGAGCAACTTCGTGTGCGATAACGCCTTCGACCGAGCGCTTATCCATTGTCTGAAGTAATCCGCTGGAGACCGCGACAAGCGAATTCGACTTCGACGGTCCCGTCGCAAACGCGTTCACTTCAGGAGATTCGTAAATTCCGACTTCCGGCATTTTCGAAAGTCCCGCGGATCTTGCGTAACGGTAAACCATGTCGAGCATTTCGCGCTCTCGCGAATCGGTCGACTGAGGATTGATGATCTTTACGCCCATCGACCATTTCGCCATGACCTTGGAGAGCATGAGGCTTATGAAAGCACCGCCCATACCCCAGACCAAACAGAAGGCCGCGAGTTTTCCAAGATCATACCCGGACGCCGTCAGCGTCGGCTGAAGACCAAAGATGTTCACGATGAACATCAACGTCATCATCACAAGCAAGTTGATACCTATAAACAGTCCGAATCGTTTGAACATCTGCATAAAGCCTCCGCAGCGACTTTTGATCGCAGTCTAACTAAAGATCTCCAAAACCATTTGGAGTCAATATCACTACAATACCGTTATTCAATGATTTCTCAAAATAGATATATCTTAGATTTACATTCGCTTAAAGTGAACTATTCGGGCTTTATGCTAGCGGTCCTCGGCCAAGCGGAAGGACTTTGCAAGGCTTGCGGCGATGGTGTTTTCGACTTTGCGAGCCGACGTGATCAACCAAAAATCTTCGCTCACGTTTTCGAGGCGACCGATACGAATCAATGACTTGTCGCGGACGAGTTCGGCGGCCGAAGTTTCAGCGATCGGTATCAGGCCCACGCCGGAAGCTCCAAGCAGCTTTTGGAGGCTTGAATCTTGTGTTTCAGCGACGCGCACGATGGGGATTCGTGAAGTTCGAAAATAGTGATCCAAGTCGTGTCGCAGTTTTGAGTGATACGTCGGAAGAACAAAGCTTTGGCCAGCAAGACTTTCTGGAAACTTTTTGATGAGCCCTTTGAATTTCGGCGCACCGTACACAGAGATGGGAATGCGACCGATCGAGCGAACGGTGAGGCGTCCGGACTCATCAAGAGACGGCGGGAAGTTCGAGAGAAGAACGTCGATGCGGTGGGCACGCAGTTCGCGCAAGAGTTCGTCGCCTTTGCCCTCAAGAATTGAAACCGTACAAGGCCCGGTCGCGTACGCGGCCTCGGTGAGTCTTAAAGTGATGTGTTTTGAAACGCTATCAAGAGCACCTATCTGAAGGTGAGTCTTTTCACCTCCCGGAGCACGATCGTTAAGAGCTTCCACCATTTCGGAGCCCATTCGAAAAATTTCAGACGCGTACTGAAATGCGACTTTTCCAGCTTCCGTCAAAATCAGCCGGCGATTTCGTCGGTCGAAAAGACTTCGTCCGACAGAATCCTCAAGAATCTTAAGCTGGGTTGAAAGCGTCGGTTGTCCCAGCCTCAATCGACTTGAGGCGCGCGCAATACTTCCCTCAGAGGCGATAACCCAGAAGTAGTAAAGGTGGTGGTAGTTCAGCCATTGGGCTGCGGCGATGGGGGAAGGGACGCCGACGTCGTTCTGAGCCATGACCTAAACAAACTCGAATTCCATTCCAGCTCAAGTTTTTTTGACGGGACGTTGTGGAGCACTGTAGCTTTACGGAGCATGAATGCTTCGACCCCGTGGGGACTTCCAACAGATTCCAATCTTCAGACCGAACTCGATCGCGTCGTTGATGGAGCTATTGCGAAAGTCGTTGAGCAAAAAGTTTCTGGTGCTCATGAAGGGCGAAGCTGGCTCCAGGATCGGCGAAGTTTGCGGCTTGGGCGGGCGTCCGAAGCGGATCAGCGGGCCATTGAGTCCCTTTTTGAGAAGTTACCGATTTCTTTATCGGGACTCGATGTCGTCTACGATCGCTCTCCAGATTTTTTCGCGCTTCTTAAGGCGCGCGGCTCGGCAAGTGCTGCGATCACGGCTCGTCTCACGGAGCCCTACGGGTCCTCTAGAGATCTTCTTGGATTGGGTTCGATCAGTGTTCGTGAAGGTTTCTACAATCAAACGGCGGTCCGTGTGGCTCAGCTGGGAGACCTCCGAGTGCTTTTAAGTCGAAGCACCGCACGCGTCTGGCGACAGCTCTACAATCAACTTCTTAAAGATGTTTCCGGCGAGCTTGGTGTTGAAAGTTTTTTGACGGCAATTGTCGGCGACAATACGGCGGCGTTGAGAAGTTTGGTGACTCGACGCCGATCTGATTTTTTGTACGAACCCTTGGGCCGACTGCGCCTTCTTGGAATTTTTGGGCGGTGGAGCTTTCTTGGTAAATCTCAGATTCGGTTTGATTCTCGTCGAGTTGCCGTTGGCGCCGTCGCGGAACCCGAATTTCAAGAATTTTACGTGCGACGTGCAACCACACTTCGGCATGGCTGGACGCAGATTCCAAACGTGGGGACCGCCATCGTGCTTAAAAATCAGCGTGGTGAAATCCGTGCGGTCGCGCGACTTGTTTCGCCCGATTCAATGAAGCGCCTTCGAATTCAAAATATGAACTTTTCGACTCGCGCAGTTCTTCAGGCTCTGCGCGCAACTGGCGGGCCGGAGCTGAAGGTGGGTGCGAGCCTTAGCACAAACTACCTTTCATGGGTTTCGTTCGACAGTGAATTGACGCCGGTCGAGCGTCGACATGTTTTGATTGAATTGATCGAAGCCTGCCTAGAGGACGATCGTTTAGTTACGAACTTTGTTTCGCGCGAAGCCTCTGGTTCGGAGGCGTCTCGTCGACGTGTTTTGATTGTTCCCGACACCGTGGGGCTTTCGCTTCGCGAGCTGGGCGGGCGATTTCATTTTTCAACGCCCGTCGAGCTGTTTGAAGTTCGACCCGATTCGGAGTCGCGCGCACCTGATCTTAGAAATCAGCCCATTCACGACATTGGGTTTGAGATGTCGCTCTTGTAGGTGTGCTAGGTCGCGCGTTTTTCTTAAAAGTTTGTCCAACCGAATGAAATCGTGACGGCTGCACCGCGAGACGCTTCCGCGGCTTCTCCGCCAAAAAGAGCGATGTACTCGGCCTGAAGGTCGACTTTGAATTGCTTTGAAAGTTCAACGCGAAGAGTGGCTGACGGGATAATACTAAAAGATTGCCCTTCGGCGTGAGTTCTCACGGTGACGTCGTCCGGCGAAGAGCTCGTTTGCGAAGATCGGTAGCTACGAATTGAAGATTCGGCCCAGCCGGCTCCCAGCGAAAGCCCCGGTTTCACCTTCGACGATGTCAGCCAGCGAGTAACGTCCGCACGGAGCGACAACATTCTAACATTGGCGACGGAAACGCTCTGGTCGGTCGCGTGAAAGATATCGATGGCAGCTCGCCCCTCGAAGTGACCTAAGCTTGTTTCGAAAGCGCGCGAGGACGCGAATCCGAGCATTGTTGCCCCGTTGGACATTCGATCATCGTATTTTCCGTAGTCAGCGCTGAGGTAGCCAGTCCGAAGAAAGAAACTGGTCGGACTTGCGTCGCTGTTGGCCGTGGTTAGCGGCAACGCTGATTTAGTTTCAGCCGTCGTTTCAGGCATTTTGCTAGGCGAAGCCGCTGTCGGAGAAGGTTCTTGAGGCAAAGCCTCAGTAAACTCAACCGGAGGCAAAGCCTCAGTAAACTCAACCGGAGGCAAAGCCTCAGTAACTTCGACTGGAGTGGGCGTGGGTTCAGCGATCTTTGCGGTTTCCGTCAGCGGCGAGGGCGTCGGCGGCTTCGGCGCCGATGGAACGACAGGGTTCGGCCTAACTCGAACTGCAGTTTGAACCGGGGGCTTAGCAGAAGGCCTAACTGGTGGTTCATTTTGGAGGGCGGACAACGGCTCCGAGACGTCTCCGAGGGGTGCCACCAGAACGGCGCGCGATCGCACCTCTGTAACACGTCCCGAGGACTCGAGATCGCGATCGGACTGTACCAAGGCTTTATTGAGTGGCGAAAGACTTTTGAAGACGACGGCGTCGCCAGGAGAACTTGTCGTGAAGTCTAAAAATGTGCGTTTTTTGGCCGCTTTTAAAGGGAGCTTTTTAGAAACGACTTTTGAAGTCTTCGTTTTTGTTTGAGCGTGCACGATCGGTGTCGCCGCAAGAAAAAGAAAAAAAATTAGAAATGTCGACGTGACCGCTGGGGATGTCGACCGTCGGGTTGTTTTCATCGGAGGGTCTCGTAAATTTCACTGCCAACAGTGAGGCGGCGAACAAATACGACATTGGCGGTATCAGTCGAATCATCGCCGAGGCTCCAGAGTAGGGGCGCCGTTGGAATTCCCAAGGGAAGTTCGGGAACTGCCGTCGATGCCGTCTTCAAACACGCCGCGGGAAACTTCGCGAGGACGGATTGAAGCGACGTGGGCGCTCCGCTGTCAGCTAAGAGTGTTTCGCTTGTTGCCGGATCAAGAATTGCGTCAGATCTTGAAAGCCAAATCGGTGCGCTGACCGAAGCAGAAAATCTTTGGTAGCCGTCGTCTAGAGTGGTCGCAGACTGATCTTCGATATCGGTGCCTCGGGCGTGCACAACACGAATGTCGGTTCCATCGCACGCGAGATCGAGCTGAAGACTCAAACTAATTTTCATCGAGCCAACGTAGTTTTTCGCGTCGAAAGTGATCGGTTCTGCTTGGATCACGGGACGGCTTGACCAGGCGCCAAGGCCGAGAATTGCTGTGCTCCCTGTGCCGGGTCCGTTGAATGCGCCCGCGGGATTGGAACCAGTCTCCGTTTGAAAGCGAAGGGCGCGAGCGCTGCTTGAGACAGACTCGGGCTGCACGTCGACGGATGCGCGGTTCACCGATTGGTTGTAAAAATCTTCGGGAAGATTGGTGGGAGTTGTCGCCACTGGCGCCAGCGCGCCTGAAATTTCTGGATCAGAATAAACTTTGTTTTCACGCGAGCAGGCCATCGTGAAGGACAGAGCCACCGCGAAAAATGGGACTAGGGTGATTCGCTGGCTAAGGTTCACAATCGTCTCCCATGAAAGGTCTCAGAGGGTTGATTGCAAACTCGGTGCGAACAAAAACCGCATAAATCTGTACACTTGGGTGTTTAACGCATCTTGACTCGTGTCCACGGGCTTTTCATAGGCGCCAAAAAGCGGCATTCTGCTTCCCATGGCTACGGACTGGAAAAAGAAGCTTACTCCCGAACAATATCGTGTGACCCGTGAGGCGGGTACGGAACGCGCCTTTTCCGGCGAGTACTGGGACCACTTTGAAACCGGCGAGTACCTTTGTGTCTGCTGTGAAGAAGTTCTTTTTTCTTCGAGCGCCAAATTTGACTCGCACTGCGGTTGGCCCAGTTTCACGGAGCCTGCCGATCAGATTTCAAGTGCAATGGCTTTGGGGCGGCGAGCGTCTCAGGAAAATTCAAAGGTTGAAGATCGTCTCGATACCTCGCACGGAATGACTCGGGTTGAAGTCGTTTGTCGAAACTGTAAAGCCCACCTCGGTCATGTTTTTGATGACGGACCGGCGCCATCGCGGCTTCGCTACTGCATCAACTCGGCGAGTTTGAAATTTCGGAGTGCTCCGTGAAGTCTATGGGGCCGACAGCGCGCTTTATGCTTTTTCACCGGTGGCCCTGGCTGGTTGCGATGGTGGCCATTTCGCTGGTTGGCGCTGTGGTCGGACTTGCGGCACCGTTTTTTCAAAAAGTTTTTGTCGATCGTCTGACAGGAGTGGATCCGGAAGCCGCTTATGGGTCGGGACTTTTTGCGCAGATTGAGACGATCCTTTTTAGCTACGATGCCCTTGCACTTTTGACCGCGGCTTTTGCTTCCATGCTGCTCGCGCAGTGGATCACGACATTTACGAACTGGCTGGGTGTGCGCGAGGCCATCAAACGCCAAGAGCTTCTCTCCGAAGTTATCTACCAAAAAACGATGGCCCTTCGTCTTGATCAAACGGCCGGACAGACCGTGGGCGAAGTCGTTTCTATTTATGCGACCGATGTTCCGGGTTCGACCGCGATCGTCGATCAAACGATTCCTTTAGGAGCCGGCGTTATTTTTCCGTTTATTTGTGCGCCCATCGCAGTCCAGCTGATCTGCGGAATTCCCGTTGGTGTGACCGTGCTTGTGATGGTTGCGGTCCTCGGCGTGAGCATTTTACTTTCAATTCGCCAGTCGCGATTTTTCCAACTTTTCAAAAAACTCGCTGCGGACCGCACCGGCTTGGTGAATGAGTGGGTTCAGAATATTCGACTTCTAAGGATTCTTGGTTGGACAGAGAGCTACGAGAAAAAGATATTTCAGAAACGAAAAGAAGAAACCGTCAACCGCGTCAAGATGGTCACCAACGGACAGATGATGGGATCGTTCGGATCGTCGATCAATTTTTTCATGAATCTGGCGGGCGTTGCAACTTTGATTCGTATCAAAGGTGCCAGCGCGACACCTGGCGACTATTTTGCGCTCTTGTGGATTTTCGGAGTTTTTCTTTCGCGCCCGTTTCGTCAGGTTCCTTGGATTTTCACTTTTACTTTTGACGGATGGACGTCGCTTCGCCGCATTGAAAATTTCCTCAAGCGTCATGTCGATTCTTCTGAGGAAATACGAACGACGTTTGCCAACGCTGGAGCTCGCCGCCGAAAGATCGAAGCGGGCGCCATATCAAAACGTGTGGCTCCAAGCACGCCTCACGGTCTAGCGGTTCGCGACTTGAAACTTTCCATCGACGGAAGTCCGATCTTGAATGGGATTTCTTTTTCTTTAAAAGCTGGTGAATTCGCGGCGATCGTCGGTGAAGTGGGAAGCGGAAAGTCGCTTTTGCTGATGAGTCTCTTGGGTGAGACCGGCGCTGAAGCGGACCAGCTTTTGGTGGGCGAAGCTCACCTCGAAAAAAAATCTCGAGAGGAACGGCGTGCCTTTTTCGGTTTTGTTCCTCAAGACGGTTTCGTCATGAGTGCGTCGCTTCGTGAAAACATAGTGTTTCGCTATGACGTTGGCCCCGAAATCGACGCGGGGGTTTTGGAAGCGCTAAGAGCCGCTCAATTTGATCCATTCACGGAGGGTGTCGCCGACGGTCTTTCGGCTGAAATCGGTGAACGTGGTGTGAACCTTTCTGGCGGTCAAAGGCAGCGCATTGGTCTGGCGCGAGCGGCTTACCTGAAGCGTCCTGTGATACTTCTGGATGATGCCTTAAGTGCGGTGGACGTGGAAACCGAACGTCTTCTCTTTGAGTCGCTTCTTTTTGGAGTGTGGAAATCGACAACGCGGTTGATGGTGACCCATCGCCTCTCCGTTTTGGATCGGGTGGACCGAGTTCTTTTTCTTAAAGACGGACTTATTGTCGATCAAGGAACGATGTCGGAGCTTGTTTCAAGAAATCGCGACTTCAGAGAATTTGTTTTTACGATGGGGACAGAGAGCAAGGATTCTTCATCAGCACCAAAAGCTCCACCGCCGGCACGGAGGACCCGGCATGACAGAAGTTAAACCGGGAAAACGCACACGTAAATTCGTCGGCGATGAAGAGCAGTTTAAAGGCCGATATTCGCCGCACGTTTTGGAAACACTGGCCTTGGCCTATCGGCCCTTCCGATTTCGGATCATCGCTCTTCTCATCTGCGGTTTCGTCGGTCGCATTCTCATGTTGGGAAACGCGAACCTCGTAAGCCTCTGGGCTGATCCAGCAGCGCGTCCGGACTGGATGAGTGATTTTTCGAATCAGAATTTTCTGCAGCTTTTAGGTGGAGTGACGGTTGTTGGATTTTTGTTCATTTCGCTTTACCGAGTCGCTTTCTCGCGTCTTTCGGCCCAGGCGATTTCTCATCTCTACGATGAAGTCACACTTCGGACGTCGCGTCTGGCGATGAGTTTTTTTGATACGCAGCCCGTGGGTCGAATTGTAACTAGGTTTTCCAGCGACTACGGAAATGTGTTCCGTCTCTTTGGTGGCCCGCTGGCCGAATTTTTCGCGATAATTTTTGATCTCTTGGCGATGGCGATTTTGATTGGACTTGCGAACCCACTATTTCTGGGCCTCTTTTTGTTGATCGCACTTCTGCAAGGCGGGGTTTACAAACTCAATCAAAGCACTTTGCGGCGAGAGCGACGAGCGTTGTCTGCCAGTCGATCACCGTCCATTTCTCATTTTGCGGAGAGCGCACAAGGCGTTACGTCCATTCGAGTCTTCGACCGTGTGACGACGTTCTTTGATCGCTTCGAGGAACTCAATAAGCAGTACCTCAGTCGACGTATGAGAACGTCGAATTTCCTTTATTTGTTTGGTCTTCAGATGGGGGCGTTGACGGCCGTTTTATTTTTGTCGACGGGAGTTCTCGGTTGGTGGCTTGTTGAGACTCAGCAAGCCTCGGTCGTCTCTGTCGGTGTGGCCTTCGCGTTCATCATGTTATCGGCGGCCAGCATTCAAATGTTTTTTGAATGGATGGCTCAATTCGAAGAGGCGATGACAGGCGTAGAGCGTCTCGATGAATACTTGCGCCGCTCGCTAGAACCCGGCCTCAAACTTCCATCAGCGGCAAAGTTTGAATTGGGACACCCAAGATACCTTCCCAACGACGAGGCAAGATTGTCGCGCGAGCGAATCACGTTGCGACGTGCGGCCTCACTTCAAGTTAGAAATTTGAAGTTTCGTTACGCTGAGGACCTTCCCTGGGTTTTGAACGGCGTCGATTTTGAAATTAAAGCGGGAGAAAAAGTCGGAATTGTTGGACGGACCGGAAGTGGAAAATCCAGCCTGATACAGGCTTTGTTCCGGCTCTATAAAATCGACGAAGGCGAAATCAAAATTGAAAATCAATCGGCGGCGACGGCGGAGACAACGAGCGGCGCGATTTCAGGAATTGATCTTGGAGTGTACCGACGCTCGATTGCGTACATCGCACAGGAGCCCACGTTGTTTCGAGGAAGCCTTCGCGAAAATCTCGATTTGCTTGAACTTTCCTCCGACGCACTTCTTATCGAGGCGCTTGAGCGTGTCGAACTTGGCGGTTGGTTTCGTGAACAGCCCGCCGGGCTCAGCACGGAGATTGAGGAAAAGGGGAAAAACCTTTCTGCCGGTGAACGGCAGCTTCTCTGTATGGCGCGATGCTTACTGCAAGATGCTCCCATCGTTGTGATGGACGAAGCCACCAGCGCCATCGATCCACAGACCGAGGATGTCCTGGTCAAAGCGACCGAGGAATTTTTCGCGGATCGCACGCAGATCATTATCGCTCACAGACTTTCAACGCTGATTCACTGCGACCGCATTCTTTGGCTCCAGGGGGGCTTAGTGAAAATGTTTGATCGTCCGGCTGTTGTGCTTCCGATGTTTAGGGAAGCCGAGCTTCGAGAGATCGTTACATAATTCATTTGGTCGCCTGGACCATCATCTAGAGTGCGCTGCTTCCCAAAAGGCCTGCTAGGCGCCAGTGAAGCCAATCTGTAACGTCAAATCTCAATCAGGTTCCAAAACGGAACTGCTCACGGATGAGCGGTCTTGAAGCCTGGTCGAATCTTCGAGTCCTCGATCTTGGCATGGACGCCAATTTAGATTCGAAGTTCCCTTCAAGAGCACTGACAGGATGTCGGATGCAGGGTCGGCACAGCGGGGCCGAGGCGAAATGGACCGGATCCGTTTTGTCACCCCGAGGCAGTTTAAGGAAGAACAAAAGTTTCGATCCCAACCAAGGAGGGTATCCAATGTTTCAAAAGAACAATGGACGTAAGTTAAGTTTCGCAACCAGTTTCGCAAGCGCAGCTGTCGCCGGTCTTATCGCGATCGCGGGATCATCGGCTCGAGCTCAAGAAAAAATTGCCGGAGAGTATCTGGTAAAATATAAAACCAATTCTTTTTCGACGATGTTCTCGCTGAAAAGTACGCCAGCACTTCAAGTGATGGATCACAATACGGCCGGCCAGATCATGAAGATCAAAGTCAATCCGGCGCAAGAGGCCTTCGCGTTGGCGCAAGTTCTTCGAAATCCCAACGTCGAGTACGTTGTTCCTAACATTCGTCTGCGAGCTTTCCTCCATAGCCAGTCGGAAGTGGGCGCTCTCGTAAAATTACAAGACCAATATGCTAACAAGGTCACTCGTGTTGAAGAAGCATGGGCCATCGCGGGCAACAAAGGTTCAAAGAACGTCCTCGTCGCTGTTATCGACACAGGTGTTGATTACGGCCACGAGTCTTTAAAAACTCAGATGGTTTCTGGATATGACTTTGTTCAGAACGATTCGGACCCAATGGACATCACTGGTAAAGCCAACCCGGGACACGGAACACACTGTGCTGGAAGCGTCGGTGGCAATGGTGTAGTCGAGGGCGGAATCCAAGGTGCAAGTGCTGAAGTTTCAATTATGCCACTTCGTTTCCTCAACGAAGAAGGCGGCGGTGATTTGAACAACGGTATCAAGGCCATTGATCTCGCAATTAAAAATGGCGCGAAAGTTATTTCTGCATCATGGGGTGCCACTGTTCCTCAAGCACAGGCTCAGCCGCTGATCGATGCTGTTCAGCGTGCGAGTGACGCTGGGGTGATCATGGTTATGGCTGCTGCTAACGACGGCCGCAACAACGATACGACCGACGTATTCCCAACAAACGCTCAGACCGATAACTCGATCTCGGTATCGGCGTCGGGACCCAATGATGAAAAGCCATCGTGGTCAAACTATGGCCGCGCGAACGTTCATATCGCAGCTCCTGGCCTTGATATTCTTTCGACAATTCCAGGCAACAAGTACATGAGGCTTTCTGGAACTTCGATGGCTACGCCACTCGTCGCAGGTATCGTTGCATTCTTGAAAGCGCAAGATCCAAGTCTTTCGGGCCGTGAGATCCGAGCTCTCATGCAGTTGACGGGCGCAAAAGCGCAGATCGAAGTCGCATGTAACTGCCGCGTCGATATGTTGGCAGCGACAGAGACGATTCTTGCGAAGAAGCTTTTCATCAGCCCTGCGGCCGCGACAATGAAGTCGGGCGATACAAAGCAGTTCTTCGGTACCTACGCGAAGGGTTCTGTTTCGTTCGAAGTTGCTGATACAAACATTGGCGAAATCGATTCGACCGGAAAGTTTACAGCGAAGGCTGAAGGCGAAACGTCAGTCACAGTGACTGACTCGTCGGGAGCTACATCGACGTCGCTCGCAATTCGCGTCGGCAATTCGACCGGTGGTGGCGGCCCTGGAAATCCTCCCGGCGGCGGCGGTGGCGGCAATTGCCCACTTGGAGATCAGATGATGTGCGACATTATCTGCGGTATTGCTCCAGAACTTCCATTCTGTCAGTAAATCTTCGATAGCAGTTTAAAAGTTGAGACCTTAATTGAGTCTCATGAAAAAAGCCGATCTTTAGAGGTCGGCTTTTTTTTTGGAAAAAAAGCTGACGCTTAGGACGCCTTCTTTTTTCTTTCGACGTACGAATCCACGGTATCGTTGATGAAATTTTGCACGCGGTATCGCTTTACAAGCTGGGCCGCCGCTTTTTGAACATGCATTTCCGAGACACCGCGCGAAGTGAGGCGGTCCCACTGCAGCGATGAGATAGCTCCGCTACGACGAATGTAACGAACATACTTCTGATTGGCGGGGAGATGAAGATAGACGTCGAAATCGACGGGCACATCGATTCTTATATCGTCGATACTCAATTTTAGCATTCGGGTATCATCGGAAACTTCGAGGGGCGTTTTCAAATCACTGTTCATGAAAAAGCTGAGCGCGATTTCATCCCCGGCGTGAACGGACTTGTGAAGAAACTGAGCTTCGGCTGCGGACCATGCTTCGAATTCAACCTGCCGAATTTTCAGGTTCATTGCATCGTTCACTGTGAAATCAATGTCGTGCTTTTTTAAATAGGAAAGGACCTCGCCTCGCAGGTCGCCCGCAAACTTTGCGTCGGCATGTCGATCGCTTCCGAAGGCAACGACGACCACACCAGAGATGTTCGGAGACTCCACTTCAAAGCACGCGACGTTGGAATTTCGCAGGAGCGGAACATTGATGATTAAGTTCGGACTTGGAACTGCCACCGCCCTGAGGGCCAATTTCGAGCAGTTACTTAGAATGGATTGGTGTTCAACTGTCCGTTTGTAGTGAGGGTCGTCGGGTGTGAGCAGCAAATTTGATGGAACAAGGTTGGCCAAAGCCTCGAATGTCGGATCAAGTCCAGGCGCGGGATTATATCCCTGAGCGCCGCCCGCGCCATGCGCGGGATTATAGCCTTGAGCGCCGCCCGCGCCGAGCGCGGGATTATATCCTTGAGCGTTGCCTGCGCCATGCGCGGGATTATTTCCTTGAGCGTTGCCTGCGCCGAGCGCGGGATTATTTCCCTGAGCGCCGCCCGAGCCATGCGCGGGATTATAGCCTTGAGCTCTTCCCGCGCCATACTCAGGATTATATCCGTTGCTGCTATTTTTATCGGGGTTCAAGTTTATCGACAGTGAGTCACTGGACTCAAGGCCCGAGAGATCGGGTGTCACAGGATTAAACCCTTGCGAACGTGGATCGTAGGCAATGCCAGAGTCCCGCTTGTGGCCTTCTGATTGACGGTTCGACATTTTTCCATCGACGCCGACGTGTCCGCGCTCCGATGTCGAGCTCGAGCCAGACCCGAAACCGAGGTTTGTACCCAGCATTGGACTTTGCCCTTCGCCCGAAAAAACCTTCGCCATGTCTTGATCCGCAAAGGCAGCGCTTTGGCCCGACTGAGATCCTTCGGCGGATCGCTCGCCAGCAGCAGTTTGTTTTTCTTTTTCGATCTTCAAAAGCATTCGTTCAATCGATGGTCCGCTGACGGGAGGAAAGAGGACGTAGGGGTACTTTGATGACCGAAGGATCATGGAGCTTTGAGGCGTCAGGCTCTCCGTGAAAAGAATGATGGGAACTTTTAAGGTTTGCGATAAAATGTCGGGCACTTTTGCGATGCTCGGGTTCGGATGGTCGACCCCGATTAATACGTAGTCGACGGGATCCTTCAGAAGGCTCATCAGTGCCATCTTTACGTCGGTTGTCGGTCTTAAATCCCAAGAGCGGTTCGCCAGAAAATTTTCAGCCGAGCGAAGGCTATGAGGTTTAGCTTTTAGTATAAATATGCTTTTGCGAGCCACGTCAGTGGACTCTGATGAGTCTTCATCCTGATTCCGGCGCTGATTCACGCCGGGTTTATGGATGTCCGCAGACATGCCGCTCCTCGAAGAGTGATCGCCCAACTAAGGGCAATTATCAAAATGTAATTAAGGCTTTGTCGGCGTTTGATTGGATGAATGTGAATAAATTGTGAAGACGTGCGGAGTACGCGATTCCGTCGTTTTGAACCTAAGACCTAAGGCTAGTCGAGGTCTGGTGATGGGTATCAGAATAAAAAAAGAGCTCTTAACCCGGGACTGATCGATTCGACGGCGCGATCAGTTGCAACTTCCGGAAGAGTACCGACCCGCACTTTTTTAAAAGCCGTCCGGTGAAAAGAAAGTGATGGACCCAGGGCCCAAGTTTTATTTTCCTCACGGTCAAACCAAGTCGGAAGCCATCGGAATTCGAGAGCCCACCCCGTGCCGTCCCGAAAGCTTGTCTCTGTCACGGCGCTAGTGGTTTTCTGCTCGGCAAAAAGTAAATAATCGAAGCGCGCTGAAAAGGCGTTTCTACGCCACATGAGAAATGCTCCAGCGCCATAACCTGCAACTTCAGAGCTCGCGTGAAGCCCACGTTCTGTTTTCATAACAACGCCGTAGCCGAAACGATCCACCGATCCGACTGACATTTCTGCACCGGCTGCGAGGTCGACACGAAAATTACGCTCGCTCGTTGCTGCGCCCGATGCGTCCTCGCGGCGCTCGGAAGAAACTTGAAATCCCAGCTCACCAAGACCTAGAGTCCCGTCGGCCGCAGGTGCAGGTCTCGCGAAAAATAGAAGCATCGTGACCGTAGCGCTGGCGAGTAAATTAAGAGGGTTTTGGCTGTGTCGCATGCCCAGAGTTTAGCCGGAGTCTGAAAGGATTGCAGCTCCAAGAATGATGGAACGAATCTTGTCCTTTCTTTGGCTCAGGGTCGGGTAGAACCGATCAGCTGGATTAGGGTCCTTGGCATTGACACAAAATGTCTGTTTTTGACCTTTTTTGGCCCTAGTTTGGGAGAGACGAAGTGTTCGGTTCAATGTCCAAATTTTGGTACTTTTCGAGATCAGTGTCCCGCTCATCGGCAGTGCTTTTTGCACTTTCTTTGACGTCCCTGATGACCGGCTGCGACCATTTTTTCGGACACGACGAACAGATTCAGGATCCGCTTGTTGTTCAAGAGCAGGGACTCTCTTGCGTCCGTTCGGTCGGAGCAGATGTTGTCGGATATCTTGACGGCCAAGACCAGGATCTCGTGCGCATTGCCGATTGTGTTTCAGGCGCCTTAACGAAGTTTGCCGACAACACACGCGGCGCAAGCCCCGACGGGTGGACGCGCGGCGAGCTTTCTTCGTTTTTTGAAAATTACTTTAAAGAAGAGTCTCAGGCTATCGGATCGGCGAACGACGCCGACGGATCCGCTCGAAAAGGACGTTCGGCGTCGAACCCTGATGTTGCGCCATTCGATGGTGACTGGGTTGCCCAAGCACGCCGTCGGGCCGTAGTGACTGAGCTCTTCCGATGGAAGTCAGCCCTCATCGGCGGTGGCGACACGACTTTATCTCGAGGAGAGCTCACGCGAATTCGCAATCTCTTAAGTAACTCCCGTCCAGCCTTGGCGGATCTTCGAGGGAAGGGCCGACTTCTTGGATTCAAACACGACCTTTCTGGAATTTCGGCCGATGTCGAAAGTCTCGAGCGTACGGTCGGTGCTCTCAGATCCATCGGTCAGCTTCTCACAGACGAACTGAATTCAAATCTCTCATCGACGACAAATCTTCGAGCGCGTGAGCCGATGAAACTGCAAACGCTTTCAAGCTCGCTCGAACAAGCTGGTCTGCGGGTTTTAGAACCCATCGAGCGGCGCCAGCTAATTCAAGCTGTTAAAAGTGTGGTGCTCGCGGGCAATCCTCAAGAAGTTGCGGGCGACGAATGGGGTGAACTCGTTTTTCAAACTGCGGAACTTTGGGTGGCAGCTTTAAGACTGCAGTACGGAATAGTTCAGAACGTAAGTGCGTTTGACCGCGATCTCTATCTTGTCGAAATGACCGTGCGAGATTTAACAAAATCAATTCAGCGTATGGTGGATCGCCATGGCGGTCGCATCAATTCAGAAGAAATCCGCGGTCTCGTCAATCAGTTGGGATTGAACGGACTTCTTCCAGCCAATTTACAAGCGAAGTCGATCAATGGCGCTCTCGAGGTCATTTTCGGTAAACTTCTTGGCGGCAATTCGCGCCCCGACCAGGCGGAACTAAAAAAGGGCTTGGTTGCATTTCACTTAAACCGAATCAATGAAGTCGTGCGCGACTGGTCGGAAGGTCAGCGGGTCGCCGTTGCCATCGCGGGCCCAGCGGGTTTCGCTACGATCGATCAGGCAAAGTTGACGATGAGCCAAGTCGCGACGACGTCGAAAGATCCGATCAATGAAGTGGTTCGTTTGCAAATGTCGGAATTGATTTTGCGCGGTCGCCCTCTCATTCGAGATTTGACGGGACGACTTCTCTTGCTTACCAAGGAGGCCTACACGGGCTATCGACGGTCGGATTTGGAGGCCACGAACATCGCGCGAACATTGATGAGCGCGATGATGCGAGGTTATTCGCAAGAGTCGGCGCGCGCCGGTTCAATGCCTCAAATCACCGAATCAGAAGTCCAAGAAGTTTTCATGGACCTAAAAACATTGGGCCGTGATCTTGGGATCGTTGATGTGCGTTCGCTGCAATCAGGGACCCGAACGTTTATGGAGGCTAACGTATTTTTGTCGGTGGCCGATGGAAATCAGTACATCTCTCTTCACGAGATGGTTGAGTGGTTTGAGACAGTTTTAAGTGCGGGAATCCTGGCCGATCGAATGCACCTTGATCTGAGCAGCGACACAGCAGGATCGCCGCGCTGTGGAACGGCGCCACTGGATGTCTTCGGAAAAACGCGACTGAAAGCTCAGTGCTTCAGGGATAATATCGCAAGCGTTCTGAGAGATCGCCTGTCTCATTTGCCGAACTTCATTCGGGCTCTCAATCAGGCCGAGCGAGCTCGTCAATTGCCGCAGTTCATTGCAAGCCTCGAGCGCGCCACACGTCCGCTTGGAGCTTCGGATCTGCCGTTGGAGTCGAGCGATCTTCGCGTGATTTCTCCGGTCATACATTACGTTGAAGCTCTCTTTGCTCGCTATGATGTCGACCACTCTGGAATTCTTGAGACGGCCGAGGTGTGGAGCGTTTATCCATTGATCCGTCCTTTTATTAAGAAGCTCGCCGTTGGAAGTGATGGAAAACCAATGGAACTCTCGGCCGGTCTTGAGAAGGCTGTTTTCTCTTGGATGATCGAAAAAGGGGAGCCGCCGTCAACGTCGCTCGGTGGTGGCATTGCATTAAAGCTTCACCAATGGTCGATGGCGCTTTCATCCAACGAAAAAGCTAGCTTCGACGATATCGTAAAAATTCTCGCCGGCTTTAACAAAGTGGGGCGCGATAAAAAGAATATGGATGTTCTAGCGATGTACACGAAAAGTGGAAAAGAGTGGGAACAAGGCATCACTCGCGGCGAAAAGAAGATGCTGGAGAAAACTCGAGATCTATTTCAATGTGCGGCCGACGCCGACACGGACTTGACACGTCTCGTTCAGTCTCGGCGGTCCGACATCTTTTCGATCAATTCGAAACTTGATGATGAAGAACAAGCCCTTGAGTTTTTGACGAGATTTAAATCGTTGATCCAGTCTGACCCGCAGCTTCAGCTATTATGCTTGGCCTTCTAGTTTTAGACTAAACCGAAGGAAGATCTCGCCCCGTCATTTTTATCCAGTAGGGCGAGAGATCAAGTCGCACGTCCAACTTCTTTACGAAGTTAAAAATGCCTCCAAGTTTTCGATGAAGGAAAAGTATCCGTTGGGGTGGTGGCGAGTACTGAAGCGCCCGGGCGAACTTCGCTCCGATATCACGCGTGCGTTTTGCGTAATCGGCATCGTCAAATTGGAAAGGCTGCTTTGATGCAAAGAAGGGCTCGACAGAGTTCATGAGAAGCTCGGCAAAAAGTGCCTTTGTTTCTGAACTCTCGCGTTCGCTGATGAGTCCGAAAATTTCGCCTTCGCGAACGATTTGCTGCGGATCAAGTGATCCCATGGCGCCGAGGAAGGTCCGATATCGAATTCTAAAATCATCTTCGTAGCGAAGTGTGGCGCCAAAATCGAGAAGTACGAGAGCGTCGTCGGGTGCGATCAGAAAATTGGCGAAATTGGGATCGGTTTGAACCAAGCCCCAATCAAAGAACTCACGACAAAAGAGATCGAGCAAAGCGTGTGCAACTTTTTGGCGGCGCTCAAGACTTGGACGAGATTTCAGCCAAAGGTCGACGCCGACCCCATCCTCCCAGCTCATCGTAAGAACACGTCGACCGGAATGAGATTCTATAGCCTCGGGCACGCGGTAACTTCGTGCCGCTTCCGGTTCGAGCTGCAGGAGGTGTCCCCGGTATTCTTTCATCAAGCTAATCTCAGCGTCGTAGTTGGCCTCTTGCTCAAGCACGCGTTGGAACTCTTTAAAGAGTGGATCAAGATCCATCTCCCGACCTGAGACTCCGATAAATGATTTTGCGAGGCGTTTTAGGATTTTTAAGTCTGAGTCGATCGACTCAGCAATTCCAGGGTACTGGACTTTGATGGCGACAGCGCGTCCCGCCAGCTGGGCTCGGTGAACTTGTCCAATACTGGCCGCGGCATCGGGCACGATGCTTAAATTATCAAAGTCGCCCAGTTTCTTTTCGCCGATATCTTCCACCAAAACTTCGCGAATAATATCGAAGTCCATGGGCTCGGCCGTCGCTTGAAGCTTTGCAAGCACGGCCATCGCTTCTGGTGGGAAGTAGTCGCCGGAATCAATGGAGAGAAGTTGGCCGGCTTTCATAGCGGCGCCCTTCATCTGGGCCAAGTTTTCGGCGATCCACTTGGCTTGATCGAGGCGTGCGTTCATTTTGTCGGCGGTAAGTTCATCCGAGGCTTTGGAGAATTTTGATTTGAGGGACTGAGCAATTTCGCTGGTGCCGATTTTAGCAGCGAGCGAGAAAAGCTTGAGAGACCGGGATGCAGGGCTTTTTTTCATCGATTAAGACTGTAAACGCATGTACGCTTTAAGAGAACGGCTAAAGTAATAACGCAGGACTGTGTTCAAGGAGAACTGAAGATGGCAAAAAAGAAGAAAACAGCAACGAAGAAAAAGCGCCCGGCGAACAAACACCACAAGCGTCGTTTGGCAGCAAAGAAGAGCCTCACCGGCCGTAAAAAGAAGAAATAGTCTCGCAGCTGGGGCCGCGTCGCCGTCGCAATTTCAGCGACACGTGCATCGTGCCCTCGCCGTCTCGGCTCGGGCCGTCCGGGCCCTCGACCCGCCAGCAGGCGGGTTTCCCGATGCGGAGGTCGCCGAACATGCGACGGCGCCGCGGTCCTTTGTTTAGAACCTGAGCGAGCTTGATTGGCAGTGGGACAGGAATTCTTTTCTTGTTGAGGCTGACGTTCTGAAGTCGCCTCTCACTTCGCATGTCGCCGTTGTAGAGGTAGTATCTCGGATTCCACGGGCGACCACACAGTAGTGTTTTGCGTTGATATGAACTGCAACGTGCGGTGTTTCTAAGAGAACTTCCATCGCGTCAGCGACTTGTTTAGTGAGGCGCTCTTGGACTTGTGGCCTCTTCGCAAAAAAATCGACAAGACGGTTAATTTTCGAAAGGCCAATCACTTTGTCCGTAGGAATGTAGGCGACGGTGGCTCGGCCGTCGATCGTCTGAAAGTGATGCTCGCAGGTTGAGAGAACCGCAACGTCGCGAACAACGATCATTTGATCATATTCCATATCATTTTTGATGGTCGTAATTTTCGGAGTTGTCGCCGGATCGAGGCCGGAAAAAATCTCGTCAACGTACATCTTGGCGATGCGCCGAGGCGTCTCGGTCAATGAGTCATTATTAAGATCCAGACCGAGAGTCTCAAGAATATCTCGCACTGATTTTTCGATACGGGTTCGCTTTTCCTCGTTAGAAAGCGCATTAGGGCGCTGCGGCGAGGGGAGGACTTTGCTGAGCCATTCATTGTTTGCCATAGGCCGATACCCTTGGTGGTATTTGATGATTCTGTCAACCGAGTGAAATGTTCGTTTCGAAATTCCTGAAGAGGTGGCCGTGAAAACAACTGGGAAACTGAACGTTAAATCTGCTGTAGCCCGAGTCGCGGATCGTTTTGGCCTGGCCCTTCCGAGCGACCCTGAAGCGTTGGAAAAATCTTTCACCGAGCCGCTAAAGCGAAACGCCTTTTTCCTGGCGTTTATTCCGTCTCTCGCATTCTTTCGGATTTCAGTTCCGACTTTGAACCTTCGTGAGTGCCACGTCGATATTCCATTTTCATGGCGAACGCAGAATCCATTTAAGTCGATTTATTTTGCGGCTCAATCGGCGGCGGCCGAGCTCAGCACGGGGGCCCTTGTTTTACGGGCCATCGCAGCTCACCCCTCAATGTCGATGTTGGTCGTGAAAATGAGCGCTGAGTTCTCAAAAAAAGCTAAAAGTGATGTCCGGTTCATTTGTCGGGATGGCGAGGCCATCCACGCGGCCGCTGTACGGGCCTTGGCTGGAGAAACCGTCAATGTCACAGCCACGGCGATCGGCCAGATGGCCGATGGAACTGAAGTTTCGCGCTTCACCTTCGAATGGGCTTTAAAAATTAAGTCCTAGCTAGGCGGACGTTGTCGCGCGGGTCCTCTGGTGTTACGGTCCCGAGTTCATGATTCATTTTTCAAGCGTCACCAAACAAAGCGGCAATAAAATACTTTTTACCAACGGGAACTTCCAGTTGAACCCAGGTGAGAAGGTGGGCCTCGTTGGGCCGAACGGCGCCGGCAAAACAACGGTTTTCCGCCTGATTGTTGGTGAGACGATGCCGGATGAGGGACGTGTCTCGAAACCCGATAAAACGGTCGTTGGGTATTACTCTCAGAGCATTGATGAAATGCGGGGCCGTACTGTTCTGGAAGAAGTGAAGTCAGCAGCAGGGTCGCTGACCACGATGGCGAACGAGCTTCAGCGCCTAGAGGCTCGCTTATCTGAGCCAATGGATGACGATGAAATGATGAAGACGGTCGAGCGCTACGGCGAGCTTCAGGCCGAATTTGAACGGCTTGGAGGCTATGATCTCGACGCGCGTGCGGCCGAAATCCTCACCGGTCTTGGAATTCCTCCCGAAGAACAAGGTCGAATGACCGAGAGCTTTTCCGGTGGATGGAAAATGCGAATCGCGCTGGCGAAAATTCTGGCCCTTCAGCCGGATGTGCTTTTGATGGACGAACCGACGAACCATCTAGATATCGAGTCGATCGTTTGGCTTGAGAGTTGGCTAAAAGGTTACAAAGGTTCGGTTCTGATGACGTCTCACGACCGCGAATTCATGAACCGAATCGTGAACCGTGTTGTTGAAGTCGCGCATAAGACGATCACCGTCTACGGCGGCAATTACGATTTCTACGAGCGAGAGCGCGCCATTCGCCTCGAGCAGCTTGTTGCGGCCGCCAAACGACAAGACGACATGCTCGCCAAAGAAGAAGAGTTCATTGCGCGATTCGCCGCGCGGGCTTCCCACGCGGCTCAAGTTCAGTCGAGAGTAAAAAAATTAGAGAAAATCGATCGGATCGAAATTCCTCTGGAAGAAAAAGACATCAATATTGTTTGGCCAACACCACCTCGCGGTGGTGAAGAAGTCGTGAAAATTTCTGGTCTAGGAAAAACTTGGAGGACGGGCGAAGGGCGGGAGAAGCTCGTGTTTCGAGGCGCTTCAGCCCTTGTGAAACGACTGGATCGGATCGCGGTTGTTGGAGTGAACGGCGCCGGAAAATCGACCTTACTTAAGATCATCACAGGCCAAACGGAAGCCACAGAAGGTCAGGCCGTCATCGGAGCCTCGATTGATGTCGGTTACTTCAGCCAAAACTCACTTGATATTCTCGATCCGGACTCCACGGTCGTCGAAGAAGTTCATTCAAGAATACCGAATTCAAATCTTGGATACGTTCGAAGTCTCTTGGGGGCCTTCAAATTTTCGGGGGACGACGTCGATAAAAAAATCTCGGTTCTTTCAGGAGGAGAGAAGTCGCGCGTCGTGCTTGCGACCATTCTTGCTCGGCCCGTGAATCTTCTGGTTCTGGACGAGCCGACGAACCATCTTGATATCGCTTCAAGGGAAGTTCTGCTTGATGCCGTAAAGAATTTCCCTGGCACCGTTATGATCGTAAGTCACGATCGCCATTTCTTGAAGGCCATCACAACGCGAGTTTTTGAAGTCGATAAAAATGAGCTTCACGTGGTTGACGGTGACTGGGACTACTATCTGGAAAAACGCGGCCACGCGCGGGGACTCTAGCCCCAATGAAGCTTGTTTTGCGCCGCCTAGTCTTGAGTGACGAGAGAGCGTTTTTTGAGGGCATGAAGCTTTGGGATGGCCATGCGCTGACGTGGTACACTTTTGATTGGCAATCCGGGATGAGGTTCCATGAACTCCTTGAGAAACTTGAAAATGCAGTTCAAGGCCGAGATCTACCACCCAATTTTGTTCCTTCCACGGCTCTCTACGGATTTCTAGGTGATAACATCGTGGGTCGCCTCCACATTCGGCACGCTTTGAACGAAGAGCTGCTTCGACGAGGTGGAAATATCGGCTATTCGGTCGCGCCCGTTTTTCGCAGACGAGGATTTGCAACCGAGATGTTGAAACAAGGTCTTGATCATTGCCGGGGTCTTGGAATGAGCAAAGTTCTTGTCTCGTGCACAGACACGAACATCGCTTCTTGGAAAGTCATCGAAAAATGCGGTGGAGTTTTAGAGAACATCATCCAAGACAGAACAAACGACGGAACTAATGACGAAAAAGTCCGGCGATACTGGATTCACTTCGCGTAGCCGACAAAAGCTTGGATTTCGACTTCGGTGCACCGCCGAGACTTTGCTTTCTTTAGAGCCCCGTAGAGAAAACCCTCGAACGATGTGGGGGTGCTTTTAAAACACGTAGCCGTAACACCCTGGCTGCGATCGACAACATCCCAAGGAACCTGAATGGCTCGGGTTGCAAGCACGCGGCGACTTTCGGTCGAAAGGTCCACCTCGAAGCCCTGGACGGGGGCTTTCTTCAGCGGCAAATAGAGACTGAATTTTTTGACGCCAACTGTTTTAGGTTGGATAGCTTTCTGCGAAACACGACATCCGAAATAAGTCCCTTTAACAGCAAGTCCGACGATCGTGTCACCGATAATGCCAGCGGATTTTGATGGTTCAAGCTGCACAACCACAAGTGAAGATGTCAGCGAGTCTTTTGCTGCGAGACCTTCGGCGATAGCGGGTTCGAAACATGCTGCTGGCGCTGATGCTGAGACATCGGCGTGGCTGCGGCTTCCAGCAAGCGAAGCTCCTAAAAAAAACACCAGAAAGAAGAAGATAGGTGAAAAGATCTTTTTCCAACCCTCGACTTTAAATCCGACGGTTCCAAAATCAGGGCCCAAAAGAAAAGGTCGCTTGATCAGTTTTCCATTTTTAGAAAGTAGAGCGAGAGACTTTTCCTTCGATAGACCAGCTTTCAGTTGGTCAGCGACTTTAAGTTCTCGGTAAAGAACGCCCGAAGTATTGAAGAGGCTTTTAAAGCTCCCGCCACTGTTTTCCAAATACTGCGACATTTGTTCGAGCTCGTTCAGCGAGGGCGGATGGTCGACAATGTTAATCGCTTCGAATTCCAAACCATTCTTCGTAAGATACGTGATGGCTTGTTTGCAGGTGCTGCAGGCGGGGTAGTGATAAAGCTTCACGTTCATCTCTAAAACATCCTTTCGCGAGCCAAACTAGTTTGTCAGGTTACGTTGCCAGATTACTTCGGAAGATACAAAATCACCCGGTTTGCTTCGATCGCGAGCGTCGAGATGCGCCCGACGGCTTTTGGCTTTTCAAAAACCGCGTGTGCCACGCTCCTAAGTTCGGTTCGATCAGAGGACTCGACTTTCTTTGTGAAAAATCCCACCACGAGACCTTCAACATTACTGCGAGAAAGTTCCGCGGTACCTGAAGGTTTTGGAGTCATGAAGTCCGTTTTTTTGAAACGACCTTTCAGTAAGAACGGAACGGTTCCGGGATTTTCGAATCCAAACTTCTTTAAGGTCGAGTCCAAGAATGCGTGCAAGCTTTCTCGGTCAGCGAAGTCTATGGTCAGCGGAACTTCAATCCACCGTGTCGTTGTCGTCGAGATAAGATCCGACGTCTTAACTTTCAAGGAGGAGCTGACAGTCATTGCGCCTGTGGCGCTGACTCGCGCTACGGAGACGTTGCCATTGGCGATGACGATGACGTCTTCACCATTTTCGCTAAGACCAGCCGCATAGAGGTTCTTTCTTTGCAAACTTAAGAGTTCGATCGGCTGACTTTGCACTCGAACATCAAAGTGTGTCGGCGCAGCCATCAGGCCAGAGGCAGGCGCTATCAAAAATGCTAATGAAAAGGTGATCAATGCAAACATCGCGACCAGATTCCCGTCTCAGCTCTCGACCCGAGAGGATTCACGCTCACTGTCGCCATCTGAAGAGGTGGCCGCTTTTCTTTCTCGTGCGGCCAAAAACTCGCGTAAAAGACCTACTGCGATGGTTTCAAGCAGAGTTCGCAACTCGCTTCGCGGGTCATCTTCCAAATTAAGTTTTGATTTTCGTTCCTCGGCTTTTTCATTGCTTCCTATGATCCATCCAGTGAGCGCTGTGAAGACAGCGATGCCTAAAAGTGTGGTCGCTGAGATCATGAGTCCCGAATATGATACTGATCCCGAGCTCTCCAGCTGGAGACCCATCTCGATGACTGCAATCAGAACCGATGAAAAAACAAGAAGCCCCGAAGTTGCAAAAAAGACTCCCGCCAAAGCGAGTCGGCGTCCGACTTCGGCCGCACGCAGGCCGGCCTGCTTAAGGCTTTCGCCTTCCTGCTTGGATTGATAATTTAAAAACGCTTGAGCAAGTAGCATGAGTGGATTCATCGTTTCGATCCTCTCGAAGAGCCCAAAATGTAACCGATGGCAGCAGCTCCGAAGAGCGCGACCCACGGATTTTTCCTTACAAAGGTCACAGTGTCTTCCGCCAGTTTTTTTGCGACCTCTGACGAAACCTTAGCCGCATCGTCCAGAGATTGCTGTGAAAAAGTCTCGGCCATTTTGTCCGACACGGTGTTGGCCAGTGTGCCTATCAAGGTTTCCGGCGTCTCTGCGTGTGATTTCAATGTTTTCGCTTTTGGTTTTTCCATTTTGATAAGATTGGCAGAGTTAAAATTCAATGTCAGTACCATATTGTCAGTCGGCCGATGTAAGGCGATAATCGAAGTGTGAAAGTGTATTTTTCTTTTTGAGGCGTGGAATGAACAAAAATGATCTCGTTCGAAAAATCACCGCGCAGCTTGAGGTCGATCTGGCGGCCCTAAAAGCTGCAGCGCTTGAAACTTATTCGGCCGCGACCGGCGACGAAAGCAAGCCTGAGAATAAGTATGACACGCGGGCTCTCGAAGCGTCCTACTTGGCGGGCGCACAAGCCAAACGAGCGGCCGATCTTGAGGCCTCATTGGGCGTCTTTAAAACACTTGGCGTAAAGAACTTTGATTCTAAGAGCCGGATCGAGTCGACCGCACTTGTCGATGTTGACTTGGACGGGAAAGAAACTCGCGTCTTCATCGCTCCGGCCCGCATCAGTCTCAGCCTCACGTTCGAAAGTACGACGATTCAGGTCATCACTCCACAAAGTCCCCTCGGAGAGGCGCTCTTGGGATTGAAAGTTGGAGATATCGCAAAGGTCGATCGTGGATCGCGGCAACTTGAGTACGAAGTCGTCGCTATTTTCTAATAGAGCATTTTTTAAAAAGAGCACCGCTCTTGCAGTGAAGCAAAAGCAAACCTCCGCCGGCCTCCAGTTCGCTTTCGGCGCTGAGAAAGGTGTTACTTTTATGAAACCTCTACATGGCGCTGCTGGCTCGGCACTGGCTGTGATTGCAGCGTTCCTTTTTTGTTCGCAAGTAGCTCTCGCAAGCAGAGCGGACCGAGTCGTTCTTCGTGGGCTAGAAAAGCCTTTTGCGGTCGTTGCCGCTCCGGATGGAATGATTTGGATTTCAGAAAAGCCCGGACGAATTAAAATCTTCGATTCGAAATTCCAACTTCAACAGACGCTCACTGCGGCTTCGGGAAATTTTCCTGACTTTGTTTTTTTCGGCGAAGGCGGTGTACTTGATATCGCGTTTCATCCGCAGTTTTCATCCAATCGACAGATTTATATCGCATACTCGGTCCTCAAAAACGGTGAGTACTTGACGCGGGTCAATCGGTTCGTCTTTTCGCAAGGCGTGCTTTCAGATCACCGCATAATTTTTGATGGTCCCGGTGGAACTGCAGGAACTCATTTCGGTTGCCGCTTGGCGTTTGATGCGAACGGAATTCTTTTTGCTTCTTTCGGAGAGCGACGAGACATGCACAAAGCTCAAGACATGACTCTTGGTCACGGAAAAATCGTTCGACTGCAAGACGACGGTATGATTCCTCGTGATAATCCCTTTGGCTCTCGAAACCCTATTTTTTCTTTAGGGCATAGAAATCCTCAAGGTCTCGCATTTCGCCCTTCGGATGGGCGTCTTTTTAGTTCTGAGCACGGACCGACCATCTATGATGCGCCTGAGGGAGGGGACGAAGTGAACGAGATTCGTGCCGGTCAAAATTATGGATGGCCGCTGTACCATCATCGTGAAACAGCTCCGGGGTTTGTCGCTCCCATCGCTGAGTACACGCCGGCTGTAGCTCCTTCGGGAATTGCGTTTTACACGGGATCTAAAATTTCTGAGTGGACGGGCGATCTATTTGTCGCCATGCTGCGCGGCCGTTATCTTTTGAGGCTCCGAATCGATGGTGGCGGTCGCGTGTCAGACCAAGAAAAATTGCTATCTGGTCGCTATGGGCGCCTGCGCGACGTTGAAACTTCAGCGTCGGGAGCAATCCTCGTGCTCAGTGACGACGGCCGATTGATCGAGGTTCGCTAGAGCGGAGCTAAAAGCTCAGCGTTTGTTCGTTTTCTGGTTCATTTTCTTTTTTTTTTGACGCCCCACCAGGGTCCCAAGTCTCGATCGGCGCTGAGAGCGTTCGGTTAGCTTCAGCCTCATCGATAAGAACAAATGTGTCGGCGGCCTCGTTGAAGGCGTAGACGTTCGCCGTGCTCAACTCGAACCACCAGCCGTGCAGATTCAATTCGCCTTTGGCAATCCGCTCTTGGACGAGAGGGTAGGACCGTAAATGTTCAATTTGTTGAAGTACATTCAGCTGCGAGAGAAGGTTGACCGGGCTCAAGCCGTTTTCGCTGGGTGTAAGCTTGCTGAGAGCGGGCTCGCCGTGACGAAGCCACGCTCGGAGGTTTGGAGCTTTGATTGTGTTTCTTCCCGCCAGAAGCGCGTGCATGGCACCGCAGTCAGAGTGTCCGCAAACAATAATGTCTTTAATATTCAGCGTCGTGATGGAGAATTCGATCGCGGCCGCTTCCGATTCATCGGCGGTCGAGTGGCCTGCGATTCCGCAGCATGGAATCATGTTGCCGACGTTCCGAACGACGAAAAGGTCGCCCGGATCCGTCGAGGCGAAAACGTTGGGCGCGACTCGGCTGTCAGAGCAGGCGATAAAAAGCGAGTCGGGCTTTTGTCCCAGCGCCATCCGTGCGAATTTTTCGCGCGACTCAGGCAAAATATTCTGACGGAATTCGATGATACCTTTAACGAGCTTTTTCATGGGTGCACGGAAAATACCCCAAGTCGGCTCCGAGCGACAGCCCTTTTGACGAACTTTTAACTGTCGCGAAATGTAATTGGAGGGGTTTTAAGGCTCTAAATCGTCTTTCGTCGCCACTCCCAGGTAGGAAAGCCGGGTCGAAGTTGTCGTCGTGAAAGCAAAACCTTCGGGAACAACCCCAGTAAAGAGGCTCTTCAAAGTGATAGTGCTAAACCGAGGACGAAGACCCACGAGGTCCCTGGGCCTCATCGAGTGCCTTAGGCACATGTCTTTAAGTTCTTCTGGTTTGATAAAGAGGCTGAGCACATGCATGTGTTTCGGGGTGTTTTTAACAAACCACTCCACCAACTTTATGATGACGATGTAGGCCAGCCAATTCCGATTGAAGGTGTGAAAAAAGAAGAGTCCTTCAGGTTTTAAAACTCGCGAAACTTCCTTGATCACTAGCTCGGGGTCATCGACGTGCTCAAGAAAATCCATCGATGTGACGACATCGAAGCTTCTATCTGGAAATGGAAGTTTGTAAGCGTCTCCGTGCACGTACTGCACTGACGCTGTTGGGTCATGAGCCGCCGCGACTCTCAAACTGTCTTTTGAAATGTCGAGTCCATGAACTTCAAGTTTTCTTCCACCCGGCGAATTTTGTGCGAGGGCATTAGACAAAAAACCAGCGCCGCAGCCGACATCAAGAACACGGAGCGGTGCTTTTGGAGAGTACTGATCAATCTTTCCCAGGACCCAAGGCACTTTCGTGGCCGACTCCTTTCGCAAGAGTGCGACGGGATCGTCGTGGGCCGTGTACCACCGATCGCCCAGCGTCTCGTAGATGTCGTTGTTAATGGGAGTCTTGGAAGGCGCATCAATGAGGTTCATCGTGTAGCCTCTTTGGAAAAGGATCTTCTCGCTCGCGCAGTTCGTGGCTCGTAAAGGATCCAGTAAGCCACCTGGTAGATCGCAAAAACAACCGTGATGAAACACTGGATAACGATGACGGTTTTCATTTGCGAGAGACTTTCCACGTCAACGCCCGCAAGCCTCACGAGTTCCGGCCTGGCCGCAAGAGTCCAGACGGCACCACTCACGACAAAAACCAGGGGATGAAGCAGGAACAAAATGGAGTGGAGCCACATTTCTGCGGGCGAGCAGTGTTTGGCGTGAACCCATTCATCTTTTGTTACGAAGAGGCAAGAGGCACCGGCCAAGCCTATATACGCGACCAAAGCGGCGGCTGAAAACGGAACAAAGATTAGAAAAAGAAATCCAAGTGTGACGGAAAGGGTGTCCAGCGGGTGCCCCAAGCGCTCCCATCTTGGTAGGCCGCGTTTGTGATGGAAATAAAATTCATCAACCGCGATGGCGAGACCCTGAAGTAAAAATGGCAGCATTGCGAAAGCCATCAAGTACGAATTCATTTTCGGCGATCCACGGTGCGGAAGACGCTTCCAAATATCGTGAGTCCTGGTCCGAAGGCGAGACTCACAACAATGGTTCCCGGGGGCGTGGCGGCTTCAAGAAGTTTTTGCCAGACGTGGGGCAAGGTCGCAGACGACATATTGCCACGATGTTTTAAAATTTCCTTGCTGGCCTCAACCTGACGCTCAGAAAGCTCGAGCGTTTCCTGAACGGACTCGATAATTTTCGGACCACCAGGATGAATGGCGAAGATTGCGTTCTTTAATGTTTCCGCAAAATTTTCGCCGCTCTCGGCGATTAATTTAGTGAGGAAGGGTCGCAATTCAGCAGCAATTTTTGATGGTACCTCGCGAGAAAGTGTCATCTGCATGCCGCCATCAGCGGTGATCCAAGTCATATCGTTTTGGCTCTCAGAAAGAATCTGTTCTCGAATCGTAAGAACTTCGAAACCGTGGATGGCATGAGTGGGATGCACGGCCGAGTACTTGATGTGACCGTCGGCGAACAAACTCTGCACGACGAGCTGCTCGGGTGAAGTGTTTGACGGGTTCATGTGAAGGGCACACATCTCGGTGTGAAAGATATCGGCACGCGACGTCTTGTCGCCCCGATCACCGAGAGCAGAAATATAACCTTCAGCCATGCGCACGGCGGGGAGGCTTGCGTAACAACCCATATGATACGCGTGCGTGATGCGAGTTGTATCTCCCCATCCTAAAGAATTGGCGGTCAGTTGCGCGGCGCTGGGTGAAACGTATCCAGTACAGGTCACATGAATAAGATGAGCCGGTGGATGATTTTGAGAAGCTTCATTGTCGTAGACTGTTTTGAACACACGCACCGCTTGATCATTGAAAAAGAGAGCGCGCTCCTGAATCGTGGCATCTCGTTCCCCAAAGTCCACAGCTTCAAAACGACGAGAGGAAATTTTAGGAGGCTTCACGCCATAACGTTTGACAAGAGGGGCCACAGATTTTTTTCTGTCGTCGGGCGCACGAGCGGCGTGCATGGCTGTTAGCCGCTCGAGCGTTTCCTCTTGTTCAAGATGAATCGGCGGCAGGACCGACTGAAAATCAGTCAGAGCTATCAATGCTTTTCGCTGTTCAGTGACTTGAGTCTCTTTCACAGCACCGTTTTATCCCGACTTTTGATCAAATCTCTACTGCCACAATTGCATCATCACAAAATCTTGAATAGCGGGTGAAAGTGCCTCGTCTTCGCGTGGCATTTTCACCGTTGTACCGTTATCGTCCCGTCTTATGCGGTACGAAGTTTACTATTCTGATCATTATCCCTTGCCATTACCTGACGGACATCGGTTCCCAGGAACTAAGTACGCTATGCTTCGTGAAAAGCTTGTGGCTGAAGGAGTACTTGATGTGGATCAGCTGATTCCATCTCCCGTGGCGAGCGGCGATTTTTTGGCGTTGGCGCACGATGCGAGGTACGTGCAGTCGATTGTCGATGGCACTGTTCCGATCGAAATTTTAAAGCGGATTGGATTTCCTTGGAGCCCCGAGCTTTACAACCGCGTCGCAGCGACGGTGGGCGGAGCTGCCGAAGCCGCACGCGCTGCTCTTCGCGACGGAATAGCTGGATGTCTTGCTGGGGGAACGCACCACGCTCATTATGATCGTGGAGAAGGTTACTGCGTCTTTAACGATATCGCCGTTGTTTCGCGGTGGCTTGTTGGGAAGTTTGATCTTCAGCGCATCGCCGTTTTGGATCTTGATGTTCATCAAGGAAATGGCAATTCCTCGATTCTAGGAAACGATAAAGAGATTTTTATTGCTTCGATTCATGGTGAGAAAAATTATCCTTTTAAAAAAGTTCCTTCGACGATCGATATTGGTCTGCCCGATGGTGCGACAGACGATGTTTACCTTGAGGCACTGTCGGAAGTTTTAGAAGCTGTGGAGGTTTTTGAGCCGCAATACATTTTCTATCAAATGGGCGTCGATCCGCTGAAACAAGACAAGCTTGGAAAGCTCGATCTGACGTACGAAGGCCTTATGGAGCGCGATCGGCGTGTTTTAAACTATGCAAAATCGCGTGGCATTCCGATTTCGCTCGCCCTTGGGGGCGGCTACTCGGACCCTATTGAGGCCAGTGTTGCTGCGTACGCGAATACGTATCGCGTCGTGAATGAAGTGTACCGTCCCTACAGGCCGGAAGCCAAATCGTAACCAATTGATTTTACTCAGCTTCTGACTTCTCGATGCTGACGCAGGATCTCATAGAAATTATCTATCATCGTATCTAACATATCGATTTTACCTAACACACAAAAGCGCTTAGTCTGGTTTTATCAAGGAGACCACTATGCAGACGATCATCAACACGAAGATTCCAGATTTCAAAGCCCAGGCCTTTATCAAAGGTGATTTCAAAACGATCACTCAAGCTGACCTCAAAGGAAAATGGTCCGTATTTTTCTTTTACCCAGCGGACTTTACGTTCGTGTGCCCGACAGAGCTTGGCGATATGGCTGACAAGTACGAAGCGTTTCAGAAAATGGGAGTCGAAGTTTACTCTGTAAGCACGGACACGCACTTCACGCACAAGGCATGGCACGACGCTTCGGACACGATTAAGAAAATCAAGTATCCGATGCTGGCCGACCCAACGGGATTTTTGTCGCGCTCGTTTGGTGTTTACATTGAAGAAGAGGGTCTCGCCTACCGCGGAACTTTCGTCGTCGACCCAGAGGGAAAAATTAAAGTCGCAGAATTTCATGACAACGGCATTGGCCGCAACGCGGATGAGTTGATGCGAAAAGTTCAGGCGGCTCAGTTCATCGCTAAGAACCCCAACGAAGTTTGCCCCGCAAAATGGCGTCCGGGCGAGAAGACGTTGAAGCCGGGCCTGGATCTTGTCGGAAAAATCTAAGCCTCACTTTTTCTATTTGTTCGAATTTAGGAAATAAACACCGGTGGTCCAATAGGGCTCCGGTGTTTTGAACGGAGTTATTTTATGTTGGACCAAGACCTTAAAGATCAGCTGACGACAGTTTTCGAGAAGCTCGAATCAAATATCGAGCTCGTCTACCATCACAGCGACAATTCCAATCAGTCGGAACTATTGGAACTACTTGAGGGCTTGGGTTCAACATCCGATAAAATTTCGGTCCGAGCGTCGGGGCAAAATGCTTCGGCTCCAAGTTTTCAGATCTTCAAAAATGCGAAGCCGACTGGGATTAGTTTCCGCGGAATTCCAGGCGGACACGAATTCACGTCGCTCGTCTTAGCTATTTTGAATTCCGACGGAAAAGGCAAAATGCCCGACGCAGGAATTTCTGCGCGCATTCGAAACCTAAAAGGTCCGATCCGGATCAAAACATTTATCTCTCTCACGTGCGAAAACTGTCCTGAAGTCGTTCAAGCCTTTCATCAGATGGCTCTTATCCACGGTGATTTTCAACATGAAATGGTCGACGGGGCTTATGCTGAAGATGAAGTGACAAGCCTCGGAATTCAAGGCGTACCCAGCGTCATTGTCGATTCGAAGATGATTCATTCGGGACGTATTCACTTCCTAGATCTACTCACAAAAATGGAAGAGACGTTTGGTACTTCGGCGGATGTTTCCGAGCAACCGGCGCGAGATCTTGGACATTTTGATGTCGTCGTGATTGGCGGGGGACCTGCCGGAGCATCGGCTGCAATTTATAGCGCACGAAAAGGACTGAAGACCGCAATGCTTGCGGAGCGCATGGGCGGCCAGGTGAAAGACACAAAAGGAATCGAGAATCTTGTCTCGGTCATTTACACCGAAGGACCCGAATTGGCCGAGCAGCTTCACAAACATGTGACGTCCTATCCCGTGACCATTTTTGATCAGCGCCGGGTAAAGCATTTGGGTAAAGACAAAGTCATTCAGCTTGAAGGTGGAGAAACGCTTCGTGGCGACTCGATCATTATTGCGACGGGGGCAAAGTGGCGCGAGCTTGGTGTTCCAGGAGAAAAAGAATACTTAGGTCGTGGTGTCGCTTACTGCCCGCACTGCGATGGCCCGTTTTATAAAGATAAAAAAATTGTGGTCGTTGGCGGCGGTAACTCGGGAGTTGAAGCAGCGATTGATCTTGCCGGCATCGCCGGCAGTGTCACGCTTGTCGAATTCGGTGACTCGCTGAAGGCCGACCAAGTTCTCGTCGACAAAATGAAGTCACTCTCCAACACGAGCGTGATCACGAATGCGAAGACGACGGAACTTCGCGGCGATGGACAAAAAGTCGTGGCGCTCAAATATGTCGACCGAGTCTCGGAAAAAGAGATGGAAGTCGATGTCGACGGGGTGTTTGTTCAAATTGGTTTGCTGCCCAACAGTGGATTCGCTAAAGAAACAGTTGAGCTCACTAAATTTGGTGAGATCGTGGTCGACGTCAAAGGTCACACAAGCGTTCCGGGTATCTATGCGGCCGGCGATGTAACGACGGTTCCTTACAAGCAAATCATCATCGCAATGGGCGAGGGTGCGAAAGTCGCGCTGACCGCGTTCGAGGACAAGGCGTACCACAGCGCAGTGGTCTAGCTCGTTGATTTAGTTCGTTGGCCTAGACGGCTAGCGCGATGAGTGCGGCTTTGGTCGGGTTTATAGAAAACTCGCGAACTGTTTGTAAAGAGATTGTTAGGTGAAGCCGAAATCCATGTGAGGCACAGTTGATATCGCTGGTTTTTCTGCGATTTCAGTCCTCGGATTGGATTTTAGAAATGGCTTCATCGAGTTTCCATCAAGTCACGGCAGCGCTGGTGATTTCACTCGTCGGTTTTTTTATCGCAGGATGTGCATCGTCATCCCTGCGGGTTGCTTCAACACCCGAAGGTGCTGACGTTACGATTGTTTCGAAAGATCGTGCACCTATCAATGCGGGAAAAACTCCGTTTGAATTGGAAAGCAAAAACTACCCCGAACTCTTCAGCGAGTCGTTTCAGCTGCAAGTCACAAAACCTGGTCACTCGCCGATCTCGGTCGTCGTGCCACGGCTTCCAACGGGTGGTGTCGGTCGTATCAATTTGAACCTTCGAGACGTCGAGCTTCCGAAAGTTTGTCAGAACCAAGAAGAGTCGATCAACTCGCTGGCCAAAGGAATTGCTGAGTCGGCAAGTCTGGTTCAGCGTAAACGTCTTGATGAAGCGACACGAATTTTAGAGGACCTGGCTGGAAAATTTGGAACCGTTGCTGTCATTCATGATCTCTTGGGCAATGTCTACTTTCTGCAGAAGAGCATGGATCGTGCGCTGGAATCCTACCGCCGCTCCAACCGTTTGAATCCAAACAACGTTGATACGATTCGCATGATTGAGCGGATCGAGCGACTTCAGGGTCGTGGAACGGTGGGGGCGTAAAATGTCTTTTATCGCTGGTATTTTTATAGCGGTTTCGGCTCTGGCTCTGTCCGTCTGGCATCTCAACCAAGAAGCGTCTTCGTTCGTCGACTTCGTGGGATTTGCAACGGTGTTTGGCGGAACAGTTGCCGTCGCTGTCATAACAATTCCTTGGCAACATCGTCGCTTGGTTTTTCAGTCATTGCGCGGCTTGTTTATTTCGAACCAGCAAAACGGAAGCTCGATCGTCGCCGATTGCGTCGCTTTTCTGTCGGACCTCCGGAGCGGAACTCCCGTTGTCGTTGAAAAGTCGGCGGGCCTCGCTGGCGAAACGATGCGCGATGGCGCCGAGTTCATTGCGCTGGGATTCTCAAAGGACCGTATTCACGAAATTCTCGAAGAGCGAATTCATCAAAGCTATGAGCGGCAAGAGAGCGTCGCGAACGCCTTCCGATCATTGGCGAAATATCCGCCCGCCTTCGGTCTTGCGGGCACGGTTTTGGGTCTTGTTACACTGATGAAGAGTGTTGCGACCGGTGCCGACGCGAAACAAACCGGAGCTCTGATGGCTATCGCGCTGATGGCGACATTCTACGGTCTGTTAGTGGCCAATATGGTGGTCAACCCTGCGGGCGAGCACATGTTGAAGACGGCGCGCATCGAGAAAAAGAAGGCGGAAGTTGCCCTTCATTCTGTCCTCTTACATCTCGAAGGAGTTTCGATGCTTGAAGCTCAAGAAATTCTCAACTCCTACGTCAGTGCGGCCAACCGCGTGAACGTAATGTCAGGCCCTCTTGGTTCTGAATCGGCTGCGGCGGCATAAATGGGTGTGATGAAACGGCGAAGTCATTCAGAGACGCAAGAAGTTGATACCGACGGAAGTTGGGCTATCAGCTATGGCGACATGATCACGCTGCTTCTTGCATTTTTCATTCTTTTCTTTTCGACCGATCCCGAGCGCGATCGGCTGAAGCTTATGGAGCAATCGTTGATCATAAAGCTTGATTCGACTTACAAGGCGAAAACCGAGAGCAGTGCTCGTGGCAATGATCGCAATCCGGCCAGTGAAGTTTTGGCTGCGGACCTCATGGGTCCAGAGGAATTCGAAGCTAAAGTCTACAAGGTTGGCGAGCGACTCATCGTCGAGTTTCCAAGAACTTCATTTTTCGGTCTTGGCAAAGTTGAGCTGACAAAAGAGGGCGAGCGAGAGCTTGGCGGTTTCGTGGCGAAGTACATGCCTTACGCTGGGAACTATATCCTCGGCATTCGGGCCTTCACGGACAATAAAAAAGTTTTGCAGACGGAGAATCGTCGTTTCAAAGATAATCTTGAGCTTTCGGCTCTTCGATCTGTCGCGGCGATGCGTGTATTGCAAAAAAGTGGCGTTCCTCTTCAGCGAATGCGGCTGGGCGGATACGGTGAGCTCAATCTGACGGCCGAGGATCTTGCGAAGGCTGTCAAAGATGAACCTGATTACGTTTCAAATGGAATTGCTCTCGCACGAAAAGTCGTTCTCGTGATTGAACCCGAGATGAAGGAAGATTTATGATCACCCTGGCTGATAGCTGCCTCGAGAATTTCTCACGGCGGTTCTTCAAATTATCTCTCATCACAGCGATGACAACGGCCCTCTTGGTTTTGTCGTTTGGGCCCCGTACCGTCGCTGCGCAAGAGGTGATGAAACATCCGCGCGTTGTCGAGCTCGAAGATCGACTCAATGGTGATGCCGCGGCCTACATCAAATCTCGATTTCCAGGTGTACCATTCATGGTGATCGTTCGTGTGGACCCCTTGCGCCGAGACGCACTTTCCGGAGATGGCGGAGAACGAAGTGAACGTCTTCCGTACTTTGAAGCCCTCGATAATGAAGAAGAAATTCGCGATGAGTGGGACAACCCACAAGTTCCGCTGATGGCGCTGTTGAATCGCGTTCGCCGAACTTCCGTCCAGATTTCGATTCCTTCGAAGCTGAAAGAAGCCGAAGTCAACGAGATGAAAGATGGTATTTTTAATATTCTACACCTGACTCCGGCGCGCGATACCATTGAAATCAGTCGACGAGAGTGGGCGGTCGATGAGGTACCGTGGCTTGGTGTTTATATCGCTGGCGCAGCTATGTTTTTGTTGCTGGTCGGTTTACTCATCATCAACCGCACCTCAGCCAACCGTATTGCACGAGCGCTGACAGAAATGAAAGTTCAGAATGGCAGTGGCTCTCAAGGTGTTTCGGCGCCACCACCCATGGGCTTTGAATCCGAAGCTTCGGCGGGTCGATCGGGACAGAATCAAGAAGTCACGTTCAACGACCCAATGAAAATGAAAGAACTTGCCAGCGGTTTGATTTCGTTTTTGTCGAAATCTCAAAAATTTCCAAACCATCACGACATGTTCACATTGGACCGACTCGGCGTTCAAGCGCCGGACAAGCTCGGTGCGCTCCTCTTGGAGTTTCCGACGGAAGTACAAGTGGAACTGTTCAAGTACAGTTCTGGAAATCACTGGGTCGAGGCCCTCAACGAACCTGGCTTTCTCGACTTTGACTGTTTGGAAGCTCTTCAATCCGTTTCACAAAACGTTCGCGACGAGAGATCGCGGAAAGTTTCGAAAGCAGTGCTTGCGGTTTGGCGCCTGGGGGAACTGCGATCGAAGTTCCTTCGTACGATCTCAAAAGACGAGGCCTTCTGGCTTTTGACGGAAATGCCAAAGTCTATTGGTGTCGCGGAAGCTCGAAAAGTATTTCCCGGAGCTTGGGGTGCGATTCTGGATCCGAAATTTGAACCCAAAGAAGTCAACGAGAAGCGTCTTTCAGAAATTCACGATGCGGCGGCAGCGCTCGAGACGCTTCACGATATCGGTATGGTACGAAGCTACCGCGCCGACAAAGAACTGCTTTCTTACGTGAAGTGTGTTGATCCCTCGGAAGAGCGAGATATTTACGAAGCGGCAAGCGAAGCTTCGATGATTCATAAAATGCGGTCTCCGTTCTATCCGGTTTTCTCTCAATCGGAAGAAGTCCTAAAAAAATTGGTTTCCAAAAACCCGGTCGATCGTTGGGCTTTGGCTCTTTTCAACGTTATGAAAACCGACCGACAGCTGATCGATCGACATTTTTCGGATAAGCAAAAGTTTCTTTTGATCGAGCGTTTTAAGCGATTCGATCAGAATTCACCAAGTCTAGAAATGATCGGTACAGCTCGAGAAGCTATCGGAGCGTCACTTCGTCATACTCTAAAAGAGATGAGTCTGGTGAAAGAAGAAACGTCTGCGCCGGTTCAGGAAAGTGAATCAACCAATGAAGCGGCATAAGACGATTGCAGCGTGTATCATCGCGCTGCTTTCTTTCTCCACCACGGCAAAAGCTGGGAAACTTGTTGTTTCCGGCGGCGCCTATTCTTTTTCGGCAGAGAATGCGAGTAACAAAGTTTCGGCGACGCTTTCGGGTCTCGGATCGTATCAAGTCGCTTACCGGCAGCCGTTTTACGAGAAGTTCGAATTGGACTTCGGATTTTCTCTTTTGGCGACAGACATTATCGGTGGAGATCTATCTTTTGGAATCGACATTGGCGCTAATTACTACTTTCTCACCGGTTCTGGCGAGATCAAGTCTGATTCTGATCTTGGCGTCGTTGTTCTTAACGATCAATGGCGACCTTTCGTCGGTGTGAGTTTTAATCAGCGTAATTTTCAGTCGACGAGTTCGCAGTATGCGGGCTTCGGCGTAAAAGGTGGAACCGAGTACCAACTGAACGATGAATTCGCGCTGCACGGAACAGTCCGTTACCTTTTGTTGGGTGGCCCGAACAAATCGTCCGCAACTCAGATCGATTTACTCAGTGGAATTGTGGTTCAGTTTTAAACAGTCGTGTGGGGACGTATGAACGTTGAAAAACTAATAGGAGCTCTGCTCTCGCTCACGCTTCTCTCTGGTTGTACCTCCGGGTCGACAGCCTTCAGCGATATTATAGGTTCCGCCGATGGCGGCACTGGAACAGCAAGTATTGCGATCAACTCGTTTTCCCCTGCTTCGAGCGCTTTCACGATCAAGTCGGATGCCTCACAGCCTTTTTTAGTTTCAGCTGTTGGCAAAGGGACTCTTGCCTACGTCTGGACTCTTGATGACGTCGAGATCGGTGCTAATCTTCCAAACTTCACATTGAACGCAAGTGCTTTGACGATTGGGAATCGAACTTTGAAAGTCACCATTCGTGACGAAGTTGGATCTGTCAGTCAAACATGGGATGTCAAAATCAACGGAACGCCGGTCATTGGTACGGTAACGCCGAATCTAACGACGGTTCTCCTTCGTCGTCTGACGACTTTGAATTACTCAGTTTCAGTCACAGACCCCAACACCGACACGCTCACCTATGTTTGGAAGTTGAATGGACAAGAGGGTGTGTTGACCTCAAGTACCGGCACTCAGGCTTGGACCCCGGAGCTTACAGAGGTCGGCAATCACACTGTGAGTGTTGATATCTTTGATGGACCCGCATCCGATGCGGGAACTTATAAGGTGACTCGGTCTTGGACGACACGCGTGAATAACTTTAGCATTCCGTGCAATCGACTGGACAACGATGCGCAGACTAACAAGACGTGCGTTTTTGTCGGTCTTCCAGGGATCGGCGATGGTTTGGATCCCGACTCGAATCCTGCCGACTTTCTCATTCGTCCCGCAGCATTGAAATTCACACCTCAAGGAAATCTGTTTATTGCCGACGACGAAAATCATGTCGTATGGCTCTGGAATCGCTACACGTCTCCGTCGATGACGGTGGGTGGCGTTGTGGTTCCGCTCAATCAAATGAAAGTCGTCGCGGGCGCAGGCTATGGATCGTCCTTGAACACCTCAAGCAATCGAGCCTTGCGGCAGTTTTTTAATAGTCCACACGGACTTGAATGGGATGGAACGTCTCTCTACATTTCAGATGCTTCCAACAACCGAGTTGTTCGAGTCAATACGGCGGGAGATCTTGAAACTGTCAATACGGCGGGTTGTAACTCTCCTCGTGGTCTCGCGCTGTCGGGAACTCAGCTTTACATTGCGTGCTCTTCGTCTCACGTCATTCGAGTTGTTAATACTACGACTCTCGTGGGAGCGACTTTCGCTGGTACTGGCGCCGCCGGTGATCCAACTTCGACGAATCAAGGTACTTTCACGGATGCCACTCAAGGCCGTTTGCGAACGCCCTATGGGCTTGCGCTGGACAGCGCGGGTGATTTGTATCTCTCGGAATTCGATGGATGCCGAGTTCGGGTCTACAATATCAATACACCTGGAGCGAAGCAGATCTACGGCGCTGGCTGGACAGTGGATCAGAATAACCAACGAATTATTCTTGGTACGTCAGGCGCCGCGCAGTGCGGAACCTACACCGTTGGTGAAGCGGTGAATCTTTCCGTTGCGGCCGATGCGCGCGTCCGAAATTTGCGGTTGATCAATTTTGCTCCCTCAGGCCAGCTACTTTTGACCGGTCAGAACATGGACCGAGTCATCGCATTAAATTTCAATTCGGGTTCATCGTCATTTCTGGGTCAAACGATCGCCGGCTATTCGATCAACACTTTGATAGGTAGCGGGGCGACAGCTTATAGCGGCGAAGGACAGCTCGCGCGAGTGACAAATCTTAGTCACGTTTTTGATTCGGTTGTCGATCCGATCACGAACGACCATTTCGTTGCGTCGAGAGATCAGCGACGGTTACGAAGAATCAACGGAACGACATTTCGAGCCTCTCTTCAGGCTGGAAATGGTTCGTATCGAAACCTCTTTAACACCGGTCAAGGGACGGTGGAGGCAAGCGCTGAGAAACTGAACCAGCCGCGAGGTTTTGTGCATGACGCCGTGAGCGGCCAAGTTTTCATTGCAGACAGTGCCAACTTTCGGATTCGAGTCCTCAATCGGTTTGGCGAAGTCACGCAAGCGGTGGGAACCGGCGTTCTGGGCGCTGGTGGCGAAGAGGATGAGCTTCCGACGAACACCACAATGAATCAACCGCGCGGACTTGCAGTGACGCATTCAACGGCGACCTTTGGTGGTCATCTTGTTTGGGCTGATTCACAAAACCACCGCGTTCGAATCTGGAATCGAGAAGGGGTGTCGCGCCTGCTGTTTGGTGTGACTGTTCCCGGGGGTATGGTTGCCACCATCGGCGGCAATGGTTCCGCAGGAACTTTGACCACCGGACAAGCCACTTCAGGCGCTGCGTTTAACGAGCCGTCGGGTGTCGCTTACGACGGCACAAACTTGTACGTCGCCGACCGAAACAACCACTGCATCAAGCGGATATCTGCGTCCGGAGCTCTAACCGTTGCCGGCGGTACGTGCGGATCAACAGGAAATGTCAACGGCGACGTCGGTACGGCGCGAATGACGAATCCCGAGGGCCTTGCCTATTACTCGCACGGTGGCCACACCGGAATTCTTGTCGCGGCCCAAGGTAATACTCGAGTGAAGTTTATGAGGATCGCGGGTCCTTCGACCTTGTTGTTCGGTACAGCGATTCCCGTTGGTGACACAAACACCGTTGCTTGCGGTGGTACTTTCCATACCGAAGGCGTGGGCGCAGGCTTGATACCATGCAGTGGCGTTTACGAAGTCGCTTCCAGCGGAAGCAAGTTTTGCTTTGTGAACAACGGATACCACAACGTTCGCTGCGTCGATCCGACCGGTGCCACGACGACGGCGATCGGCGCGGTTCAAGGTATCGATGATTCGACGACGCTATTCTTTCCGAAGGCTCCATTCTCGAGCGTTGGATTTGATAGTACGGCCACTTTTCCGAACTACAATTCACAAGATGGGGTCACCGCGTTCTTCTTGCCGGTGCCATTGTCGACGGTGGCCGACCAGCCGTCGAACACCCAAGATCTTGGATCTCTGGTCTTTCCTCGAACTGTTTACATGCTTGATGACCGAACGCTCTTGGTCGGGGATCTCATAGGTACGGTTCGAAAAGTGAAGCTTCCCTGACCCTTGCGGATCTAAGTCTCTGGATAGTAGTAGATTTTGATGTTCGTTAAGTTCGTTCCGTTTTGAAATTCGCAACTTTGAAGGGGAAGATTCTCGTCGCCTTGATAGGCGCCGATGTGGGGTTTGAAGATACAAGCCTCGCCGCTTTGGCAAAGTCCATTGTCGTTTCCGATCAAATCATTCGGAATTTCCATCGCGTTTCTAAGTGCGTAACTGAAGTAAATATCAAAGGACTCGGTTCCGTTGATGCTGGCAGGGCAAGCTGCTCCGTTGGTCGGAGTGCCGTTCACGAAACGGGCCTCTGTAGCCGTCGAGGTCAGCGAAAAATCAAAAATATTACATGTGTCCGCGCCACTGCAACGTCCCCGAGCCGCGAGATTCTTTGTCCAAAGTCGGAAGCGCGAGGAAAAGTTTCTCCAATCGGTCAAAGCTGCGAAAGTACTTACGCCTGTCGCATGCGTATTGGCCGTATCGGCAACTACGCCAGTCCAATAAGCACTTGTGTCCGTGGTTGTAAGTCTGGTCGCAGTACTTGCCCCCGCATTGTCACAAGCAGCCCCGCTAAGACCTGGGCTTGCGCCCGCACTGGTGAAAGAGCAACTGGCGGTATTGCCATCAAGAATAAGTTTGCCGGTCCAAAGGAGATCAGTGCTTCCGCTTGTGATGGAAACAGCCAGCGCGTTGTTTCGGAAAATATTATTTGATACAGTCCATTCCTCAGCACCATTAAACAGAATTCCGGTTCCATTGTTTGAAACTACATTGCTCTCGAAAAAGCTTCTACCGCTGACCCCATTGGCCCGCATCACGGCGCCGGCCCCTGTGTTGTTGGCCATGAAGTTTCCGCTAAAATAGTTACTGTCAGTGCTTGAACCGGCGTCGAGTCCGTCTCCACCGTTGTTCGAAACTATGGAGTTCTGTACTGTGTTGTCTTGAGAGATTCCAAAACGCGCGCCGGAGCCTACATTGTTGAAGATTTTAGAATTGAGAACTGTTTTGTAGTATCCTGAACCATCGAAGCCGTGGCCTCCAGAGTTTTCAACTGTCAAGCGATTGAAGGAACTGAACCATGCGCTTGTTCCTGACCAGACACCGTAAACGCTTCCACCTGAAACGTGCAAATTATTGTAGAACCCATAATATCCACTGACCTGTCGAATTCCAACGACACCCGACGTTTTAATGTAGGTATCGGTCATTTTAAAATAACCGGCCTCAATGTAGGCACCGTAAGAACTTGCATGGGTTGTCGTGATTTCAGAATTATGAACCCGGAAGTTATTTACGGCCGATGTGAAGCTTGATCCCGTTCCGACATAGATGGCGCGCGCTGAAAGCGTATAATTGATTTTGGCCTCAATCCATCCACCTGCGTATCCGCCCGCAATCATACAAACAGATTGCGCGCCTCCGAACATAGTTTGGCAATCGATGGCGCCGAGGGACGCTGTGTTTGAAATCACAGTGTTGGTTCCAAGCGTAACAAGAGCAACTTTCGTAGCGTCCATTTGAATGCCGCGCGTGGCCGCTGATGCCGATACCGTGTATATCGTGCCGGAAGTGTTTAAGCTTAAGACGGCATCGGCAGCGCCGCTATTCAATGTGAGCGGCGTGACTGGGTTCGTCCACCATGTGCTTGAGAGAGTGCTCTCAGCCACAGTGATCCCACTTTTTTTGATAGCCACGCTGTTGGATTTAAACGAGTTCGAATTCAAAAGATCGCGAAGACCTTTTCCGTCTTTGAAACCCAGCGAATAGAAAAATGTTTGGCTTCCTTCGTCGCTACAAGCCCAGCGAAAAGCCGTCAAAGTTTCTTCGACCGAAAGGCCGTCACAGTTTGCCGTATCAGGCAGCACGACTTTGCGTATTTCACCACCGTGAAAATTAATCGATGAAGAAAGGTCGGTTCGATCTTCTTGCTCATGAATTTTCTTGGTCGTGACCCGTGGAAGATAATCCATGAAGTTTGCGCCGTTGATCGGAAAAGCCGCAGCAACTGTGACGTCAAGTTTCACCACATCAAAGAGATCCGTTTGAAGTTCGGGGCCATCATCGATGTAAAACCGCAGTGTGTAACCAGTCGCGGGAAGATCCAGTCCCAGAGCGCCGAAGTCAGCGATACCGCCAACAGTTGTTACTTCAAGATCTCCAAAAAGTTCTGCAAGACCCGTTGGGTCATCGACGATCTCGGCTTTAATGACGACAGGCTCTAAAACGAGGCTTCCGCTCTCGTCGTAAACTTCTATTTTTAAACCTGTGTCGAGAGCGCTTAGCGCGAAAGCCGAAGTCGGAGTGTTGACGATTTCGAGTGTGAACGAAGAAGGTGATGACGAAATGACTTTTGATCGCAAAGCGACGAAGCGCTCGGCCACTTCACAGCCCGAGAGGCCGACCGCCAAAATTATGAATCCTATAAACAGTCGAACTTTGCGCATACGTACCTCGGTCGAGTCTGCTGTTACAGACTTATCGGCCGATTCGTACGAAATCTTTAGGTCCAGTGGATCGACTTAGCTGAGTATTATTAAGTACTTATGGCGTTTTATCAGTTTGAGACATGCTTGGTCCGTCGAAGCGTTACCGGACCAAAGGTTAGGTTCTTTTCAAGCTATTCGACCACGTTGATGATGGCTTTTCCATCGAAGGACCAGGCTCCTGAAGCGTTGTCGCCACCATTGCTCGACAAAATCAACGGACGTTCAATGACCACCAGTTTCTTCTTTTCTACGGGCCACTGAAGTGAGGCGTCGGCGCCAGCATCGTCATCGCCGACACTCATACCGATTGTGATGAGTCCTGACTTACTGATCGCGAGGTATCCGTCGCCGATATTCGTTTTGTAAGGAAGTTTCCCGGAATCGATCGAAATCGATTTCGAATAGATAGTTTCATCTATCTTTTCCGTCATGGTCCAACCGGACGCTTTTAGTTCTTCGTCTTCGATGTCTCGGGTGGTGTCGCCGGACATTTTGAATTCGGCCTCAACTTGAATCGTGGTCGCCGTTGCGACAGCAGTGAAACCTGTTAGACCGATGAGAAGTGTAGTCAGCGACATGATGAGAGTGTTTCGTAGCACTTTAAAGCCCCTTGATTCGATTTTTTTGAGAGCCTCGAACTAACATCGCGTATCTGGGAATCAAAGAGTCTTAAGCTATGAACGTTTTTTCATCGGTTGTGGAAATCTTGTGCGACCGTTTATGATTAAAATCTATGAATCTGGCGGATTAGTGAATCCGGAGGACCCAATGACGAACAAAATGCCAAACCAAATAACAGAACAGATAGTTCTAGATTTCTGGTTTCAAGAGCTCGGCGCAAAGAAGTGGTTCGCCGTGTCCGAAGAAATCGATAGTTCGATCCGCGAGCGATTTTCGATCGCGCACGAGATGGCCGTGCAAGGCGATCTATTATTATGGCGAACTCGGGCTCGTGGAGCTTTGGCTGAAATCATCGTCCTTGATCAATTTTCGCGAAACATGTTTAGGAATCAAGCCAAAGCCTTTGCTTCCGATGAGATGGCTCTGACCCTCGCCCAAGAAGCTGTCACAAAAGGATTGGACCGAGAGTTGGTCGTGGCCGAGCGTAGGTTCATATACATGCCGTACATGCACAGCGAGTCGCTGAAGATTCATGAGGAAGCGGTTCAGCTTTTTTCTCAGCCGAGTCTTGAGGAAAATTTGAAATTTGAATTGAGGCACAAAGAGATCATCGAGAAATTCGGACGCTACCCACATCGGAACAAGATTCTAGGTCGGATATCCACGCCTGAAGAAATCGAGTTTCTAAAAACTCCGGGATCAAGTTTTTGACTCTATTTTTACTGGCGGTAGCAGGTTTCGTGAACCGTATCGCCGTTGATATTGATACTGATATCGTAAAGGTCTCCCTCTGGAGTCAGGCTCAAAATCTCAGAGAATTTAATCGGTTTTGGTTTATCAAGGGCTGTAAGTCCCGTCACAGTGAGGGCGGTTGAATCGCAGGACGCTGTGACTTTTAAAAGGTCGCCAGACACTTCATCGATGACATCTTGTTCATTGCCGTCCGTCGTAAAAGTGAATCCCGAAAAAGCCTTTCCGTTCGTTAGGCTTGCTCCCATCTTGTACTGCCAAGTGCCGTCGGGACGAGGAGTCTGCGCGAAGGTGTAATACATGTCCGGGTGGGCCGTGTTGGCGTTACAGAAATATGTGCCCGACAGATCGGGGCAGGCCTGGGCGGCGGTGGCATTCAAAGCCGTCGTGGCTAAAAGTCCGATGACCATCTGAAGCGTCGTGAGAGTTTTCATTTTCAAGATCCTCCGACACTAGCTTTTGAAATATTTCGGAAGAAGTAAACTTGCTTCGGTGTTTCGTGACGCGCAGATCCAGGGGCCGACGGCGAATTTTTTGGAGAATGTCGGTTTTCAATCTTCGTTCCCTTGTGTGTCGACGTCCAAACATTCCGTGACACCGCAATTTTTCAGGAAAATCTCATCGTGAGAAACTATGACGACAGCTCCAAGAAATGACCGTATGAGAGTCTCCAGAAATTCAACGTTGGCGAGATCGAGATTGTTCGTCGGTTCGTCCAGTATCATGAGCTCGGGTTTGTCGTGATGAAGAAACCCTTTGGCCAGGACCGCGCGAAGCCTCTCCCCACCGCTGAGCTCGCCGACTGGTTGAAAAACACTGTCGCCGGGAAACAGAAATTTCGCGAGTTCGTTTCGAATTCCTGTTTCATCGATGTGGCAGGCTTCTCGAATGTTTTCCAAAACTGATTTTCCAATATCGAGCGTCGCACACCGTTGGTCGACGTAGAGCGTTTTTAAGTTTCCTGTTCGAAGCTGACCCCGCGAATTAAATTTTTCGCCGAGTATAGCTCTAAGGAGCGTAGATTTCCCGGAACCATTTCCACCTTTGATGGCTCGCCGAACGGGACCGCGCCAAATGAAATCAAGATCCTCGTTGTAGATCCAGTCTTGAAACCGGATATTGAATCCGATGCCCTCGACGACAAGTTTCCGGTCAGGGATTTTTTCACCTGCAAAGCTCGTAAACATGATGGGGTCGACTTTCAGTTCTGAAAAGACCTCGTGAGCCTCGCGAACCGTGGTATTGAATTTCTCGTACGTCGCAAGGTCGATCTTTCCGGATGTAACTTGGGCGTGACGCTTTCTTGCACCGAGAAGAATCTTCGGCATATCGCCACGGGCCGCATTATGTGCGCCCTGACGACTTCGCTTGGCCTGTCGCTCGATTTGCTCGGTACGACTCACCTTGGCCGCAGTCCGTTCGGCTTTCGCGACGTCGACGGCACGGTTCAGACCGTCACGTTCCATTTTTTTTGCGTCGAGATAATCGCTCCAACCGCAACCAAACTTCGCAAGTCCCCGTGGCGAGAGCTCTAGGGTTTCTTCGCAGAGTCCCAGGATCTGGCGATCGTGGGAGATTATCAAGGCTCCGTTCGTTCGTTGTTTCAAAAAATCGATGATCAGAATTCGACTCTCATGGTCAAGGTCGTTGGTCGGTTCATCAAGAATTAGAAATCGGTGATCGACAGCGCGAGCCAGCCGAACGCGCATCCACTGGCCGCCGCTGAGATTTGTGCAAGGTGTTTCCATCGAGATTCCGTTGAGTAGTCCTGCGCGAAATAGAGACCATTCGGCCGCGGCACCAAGGACGTCGTTCACATTGAGCGGGGGTGGTTCCTCGCGTTGTTTTAAGTGCGCTATCGACTCGTGACGCCGAACAGTTCCGGATGTTGGTTCGAGATCTCCAGTCAGAAGATTTGCGAGCGTGGTTTTTCCAACACCATTTGGACCGATCAAACCGTAGATTTTTCGGGCAAGAGAAAGATTTAAACTTTTGAAGAGATCGCGTCCGTTCGAAAACTCGAACGAAACGTCGACCACATCGATGATCGATTTCATAAACAAACCCCAAGTACAGTCACGCAAGTTGTTGAACCGTCTCGGCGACGGTCCAATGAAAAATAGAATAGAAAAGGGCGGTTTGTTTACTTGCGCATAGGTCTCTGGTTGGACCAGAGAAGTACAATATACACCTTGGAAGGCAGGATTTCTAGCTTGATCTAAAAGTCGATTTAACGGGGTTTGAAGCTCACCAGCTTAAATTCCCAAGAGTTTTTTTGTCTCGGCGTCGGGCTTTATTTGGCCAACTCGGAAATCCATCATTTTTCGGCGGACCTCTTTTGGGAAATATGTCAGGTGGACGAGGGTCCCAAAGACATCTGAGACTTCCATTCCGGAGATGACAAAGCCTTGCTTCAACTTCGGGATAATGACGGCGTTGTTGGTCGCGTTGTGCCGGCTCCAAATACTCTGAAAGCCAAGTTCAGTGGCGACTTCAAGCGCTCGCTTCACGAGTTCGTTGTAAAGTCCCTTGCGCCGATGCGCCGGAAGGATCGCAGAATTTTGCATGTAAAACGAGCTTGCAGAGTCTTGCCGGCCCAGGTGCCAGCCGACGAATTCATCGCCATGAAAGACGCCAAGGCGGAGCATGAAGGGTTCTCCCATACTGCCGTCTAATTTTTTTATTCGAGCGCGCTCGTCGTCCGACAAAGCGTCACGCAACCGAAAGACGAGCGTCTCGTCGTCGAAAATTTTTGTCGCGTGCTCTTGAAAGAGGGGATCGAAATCTTCTTTCGACATCGATCGAATTTCATAATTCGAAATATTGGGATTCGACATATGCCATCAGGCGTAGCACTGGAGAGATAGAAGATAAACAAGAAAGCGGCTCGGACCGCGATGCAGTGACGGTCAGGTGCTGACGCCTCCCAGCCTCTTTATTTAAGTTTCGGGATAATAGTAGATTTTGATGTTCGTTAAGTTCGTGCCGTTTTGAAATTCGCAACTTTGAAGCGGAAGATTCTCGTCGCCCTGGTAGGCGCCGATGTGGGGTTTAAAGATACAAGCCTCGCCGCTTTGGCAGAAGCCATTGTCGTTTCCGATCAAATCATTCGGAATTTCCATTGCGTTTCTAAGTGCGTAACTGGAGTAGATTTCAAACGACTCCGTACCATTGATACTTGCAGGGCAAGCTGCTCCGTTAGTGGGGGTTCCGTTCACAAAACGAGCCTCTGTACCCGTCGGTGAAAGCGAAAAATCAAAGATGTTACAGGTATCAGCACCGCTGCAGCGTCCGCGGGCCGCGGCCGCTTTCACCCAAAGCCGGAAGCGCGATGAGAAACGTCGCCAGTCGGTCAATGCCGCAAAAGTGCTGACACCTGTCGCGTGCGTATTGGCGGCGTCTGCGACGGCGCCAGTCCAGTAGGCACTTGTGTCGGTCGTGGTGAGTCTTGTCGCGTTGCTGGTTCCTGCATTGTCGCAGGCTGCGCCGCTGAGGCCCGGACTTGCGCCCGCTGCAGAAAAAGAGCAATCAGCGGTGTTCGCATCCAGAATAAGCTTATTGGTCCAAATCAGATCGGTACTTCCGTTGGTAATGGAAATAGCGGTCGCATTGTTTCGGAGGAGGTTATTTGAAACGGTCCATTCCTCGCTGTCGTCGAAGCGAATTCCGATACCATTGTTCGAAATCACATTGTTTTCAATATAGCTGCGGCCACCCGTAAAGATGCCGCGGAGCTCGATTCCAGCGCCCCCATTATTTGCTATGAAATTTCCGCTGAAATAGTTGCTTTCGGTGCTTGGCCCACCGTCGATTCCGGCGCCTCCATTGTTGGCAACAATCGAGTTTTGAACGGTGTTGTCGGTAGCGATTCCGAACTCAAGTCCCGCGCCTACATTGTTAAAAATTTTAGAATTTAAAATCGTCTTGAAAAAGCCTGTCGAGTCGAAGCCCCTGCCGCCCGAGTTTTCAACCGTCAGACGATTGAAATAGTGCCTCCACGCATTTGTTCCCGACATTACTCCGAAGAAGCTTCCGCCTGAAACGTGCACATTATCATAAGTGGCGAGGCCTCCGTAGTCGTGGAAAATTCCGGCGACGCCGGACGCTTTAACGTAGGTGTCAGTCATTTTAAAATATCCGGCCTCAATGTAAACGGCATACGAACTCGCGTGGGTCGTCGTGATCTCACTATTGTGAATTCGGAAATTGTTCACCGCCGAATCGAAGCTTGATCCTGTTCCGATATAAATGGCGCGAACGGCCAGTGTGTAATTGATCTTGGCTTCGATCCATCCGCCCGCAAAACTTCCTGCGATCATACAGATCGATTGTGCGTTGGGAAACTGGGATTGACAGTCGATCGCAGCGGACGCAGCTGTGTTCGAAATCACCGTGTTGGTTCCGAGCGTAACCAGAGCCACTTTCGTAGTCGCCATTTGGATTCCGCGGGTTGCCGCCGAAGCCGACACCGTATAGATCGTGCCGGAAGTGTTTAAGCTTAAGACCGGATCAGCAACGCCGCTATTCAGCGTGAGTGGTGTCACCGGATTGGTCCACCATGTATTAGAGAGAGTACTCTCGGCCACAGTGATCCCACTTTTTTTGATGAAGACTTGATTCGATTTGAAGGAGCTTGCGTTCAATAAGTCACGAAGTCCTTTTCCGTCTTTGAAACCAAGCGAATAGAAAAATGTTTGGCTGCCCTCATCGCTACAAGCCCAACGGAATGCTGCTAAAGTTTCCTCAACCGAAAGACCATCACAGGTTGCCGTATCAGGCAGAAGGACTTTGCGAATTTCACCACCGTGAAAATTTATAGACGTAAAGAGGTCGCTGCGATCTTCTTGCTCATGAATTTTCTTAGTTGTTACGCGAGGGAGATAATCCATGAAGTTTGCGCCGTTGATGGGAAAGGCCGCAGCAACGGTAACGTCAAGTTTCACCACATCAAAGGGATCCGTTTGAAGTTCGGGGCCATCATCGGTGTAAAACCGCAGTGTGTAACCAGTCGCGGGAAGATCCAGTCCCAGAGCACCGAAGTCAGCGATACCGCCAACAGTTGTTACTTCAAGATCTCCAAAGAGTTCTGCAAGACCCGTTGGGTCATCGACGATCTCGGCTTTAATGACGACAGGATCCAAAACAAGACTTCCGCTCTCGTCGTAAACTTCAACTTTTAAACCGGTGTCGAGAGCGCTCAGCGCCGAAGCCGACGTCGGTGTATTCACGATCTCAAGTGTGAATGAAGAGGGAGATGACGAAATGACTTTCGATCGCAAAGCGACGAAGCGTTCGGCCACTTCGCAGCCCGAGAGGCCAATCGCCAAAACGATGAAAGCTATAAACAGTCGAACTTTTCGCACACGTACCTCGGTCGAGTCTGTTGTTACAGGCTTATCGGCCGTCCTAGACCAGAACTTTAGGTGGGCAAGTGCAGATTAAGTGAGTCTTATTAGGTATATAGACTTGGTCCTGGCGATAGCCGGTGAGGTCTCAGGGTAGAGGTAGATTTTGCTGTTCGTCAAATTCGTACCGATTTGAAACACGCAGCTTTGAAGCGGAACACTTTCATCGACCTGCCCAATTCAAAAGTCCACTCACGACAGTTTCGATGTTTCGAGTTGTCTTCGCGTCGTCGACACTGCCGTCGATCTTTTTCATGCGAAAGCCATGATCTCCTCCGACCACGCTGACTTGAATGTTACCGGACGAATCCTTTAGATAATCGTACAGAATGGGAAGGAGGCAGAGACTATCTCGGTCTCCCATCGCCATCAGCACGGGGCGTATTTCCTTTTTTAGACCCGGATAGTTTTCTTCACACACTCGTTGAGGTTCCTTCAGCGGAAGGCCTGCTTCATCCGTTGTGTAAGAGCAAATAGGAGTGAGAAGCGCTAGCCCTTTCACCGAAGGGTTTGACAGGAAAACAGAGTGGGCGACACCGCTTCCCAACGACTTTCCGACAAGAGTGATTTTGTCAGCATCAACAGAGGCGAGCGTTTTTGCAAAATCGAGAACTATTTTAAAATCTTCGATTTCGTTTTTTAGTTCCGCGGAGGGCGCCGGTTTTGATGGGTCCTTTAAGCAGTAAGCCCACTCAAAACGGACAACTGTAAATCCCGCCGCCGGACCTAACCGGCCGATAGTTTCAAACAACGGACCTTTCGAGTTGCAGCTTTGTCCCGGTGCTACGACCAGCGTTGGGCTTTTTGCCGACGCTTCGTGAATCGTGACTTCCAGTTCATCGCCCCGTGGTGTTGTGAGTCGTTTTGTTTCGGGCGTTGCAAGAGCCGTCGCTGCGAATGTTGTTGCGACTGTTGCTGCAGAAGAGGTCGCCGAGAAAATTAACAGCGCAACCAAGATAGATGTCTTCATTATTGTTCCCTCGCACGAATCGATATCAGTCGAAACGGGGACTGTCTAATTTTTCGAAAGGGATTCGCGGCAACCCAATAATTACGCTGCTGAAGTATTCGGACGCACCGCTTCGCCGCCGCGAAGAATAGGTGCGTCATTGCCCAGCCGTCACTTAGGAGCTCAGGCCGAGGCGCTCATATCTCTTTTGAATGGCTAAAATCGTTACACCGAAGAAGACCGCAACGACCACGAGGATGTTGTTCAAGAGTCCTTCGGTTCCAAACGACACTTTTATTAAGATAGTCGAGATAATGAAGCCCGAGTTTCGAATGACTGTGCTGAAGCGGTCCGTGCGCAAAAATGAGATCAACAGCAGAAGAACATCGGCCAAAATTAGAATCGTAAAAAATTGGTCAAAGAATATTCCGTCAATGGGCGGTGCTGTTTCTGCTGCAGATTTAGTTTGGAAGAAACTCAAATGAACCCATTCAAAGAGGCTGTAAGCGGCTGTAATGACAAAAACTGGAACAAGGAGCGTTGCAATCCAGTTCTTCGAACGGATGAACAGCGTCATTCCTTCAGAGAGCTCTGGTTTCAGCGAGGACTTTTCATCTTTTTGGGGATTCAAACTGTAGAATACCGAAATTAGAAAAAACAGAATCAGTGTCGTTACAAGATCGTAGGTGAAGACCAAATCGCCTTTCACCGAAAACCAATCGGACGTAAGTTTAAGCTCGGAGAAATCCTTAAAAAGTCGTCGAATCAGCACGAGTGTCATGATCTCGTATTGCTTCCCGATGTAGACAGTGATGGATTTTGGCAGATAGTAGATTAGCAAATAAACTTCATAAATTAAGATGAATGAAAACGGAGTGTAAATTGCTGCTATGGGGTTCGTGAATAGTTTTGCGTGGTCGTCGACGTGGACGAATCCGGCGTCGACGAAGGTAATCAAAATTAAGTGAATAAAGAAGCTTGCGATCGCAATCAGCAAGATTATTACTTCAATGCGACTCTTGGTTCTTTCAGAGAGAAATCTGGAGAACAGAGAATCTAGTATTCTGTTTGCGAAGTCTTTCATCATCTCTGTCGAGGAATAGCTTTTCGATTGGCAAAGTCAACGTCCCTAGGAGTTGGCAAAGAATTCTCGAATACCTGAATTCTTGAATTCGCGAATTCTTGAATTCTTGAATTTGTGAGCGTTACGGGGCGGGAGCTTTTTTTTGATCGGCGCTTAGTTCAGCGGCTCGCGCGGCACTGACCTTTGATTGTTTTTTAAATCCCGCCGCCGCTTCGGCCAGCGAAAGATTGTGCCAGGCGGTGGCGGAATTTGCGTGCAGCAAGACAGCTTGCCGGAGGTGTTTCACCGAAGTCGAAAAATCTTTTTTTGCGTACGTGATATTGCCGAGCCCGATCAATGCGCCAAGGCTTTCTGGCCAACGTTCCAATATTGCAGAGTAACTTTTTCTGGCTTCTTCTGTCTTCGAAATCTGCTCAAGACCCGCAGCCGCTTGTAGATGTGCCAATTCCGATCCCGAAGCCGAAAGTTTTCCTGGTGGAAGCACAACGAGGCCCCAGTAATTGCCCAGCATCCAAGATCTTTCGAATTTTCTTAAGTCCCATCGTTTTCCGCGCTCGGGGCCCGAGTGCATAATAGCGACTTCTTGATCGAGATCGTAACCGTAGACAAGCGCATAGTGGTACTGCGGAAGCCACGTCATGGCGAGATTTTCGAAAACGATAACGGGGTGGCCCGCGTGGATTTCTGAAAGAAGCGCTGTTAGGCCTTCGATCTTAACGGCCATCATCGAATTTCGACGAGAGGCGCTGATCATGTCGGCTTGAAAACTTCCCTTCATTCCGGGGGTATAAACTTGTCGAGCAAGATCGTCCGCCGAAATCTTGACTCCATTCCAATTCATAGCCATTGCCAAAGTCGCAGGCCCACAATGGCCAACACTTTGATCGTTGAATGGAACGTCGGGAATTTCAGAAGAGCGCGCTAGGCCCTGAGGCACTGCGCGGAGAAGTTCATCGGTTTGTCGGGCGTTCGTCACGCAGCCTTGCGTGACGAACAGGAGGCCGAACAGCAGAGACCGAAGAAAAAACAGACGCATTTTAGATACGTTGAATGAGGAAGATAATCAGGACGACGATCAGGATCGCGTAAAGAATATTTCCGCCCGCTCGCGCTTCATCAATTTGACCCGACAGAGCTCGAAGTTCGCTGGCTGACAAACTTGCCAATCGCGAGCTTATTTCATCGGAAGAGAGTCCACGTTTTGCCAATTCGCTGCGAACGTCCTGGCTCTGAAGAAAGCCTGCGACTTTCGCTTGAGCAGCTGCATCGGCTTGTGTGCGAGCCATCTGTTCAACGACGACGCTTGTCGAGATCATCTCTTGAGCCATCAAAGTTGCAGGAATATTCGAGAGCAGAACGGCCATTGTCATCGCGACGGCAGTAATAAAAGTGCGAGAAAACTTACCAGAAAAACCCATAAAATACTCCTGTTGATAAAGACTTAAATCGACCGCCTTAAGTGTCGACCCGTTCGGTGTCGATATCAAACTTTTCTCGTTGTTCTCGGCAATTCTCGAGGGTGGGTGAGTCAATTTGTGAATGAGTCAGGGAAGCTACTTTGGATAAATCCGTTTTTTGTTTCCGAGGAGGAAATTCTGAGATCTCAAGACTCCATCCAGCATGAGCTGGTAAGACTTTTCGGGTGAAATCTGATCATCAAATTTCTTCAGTGGCAAAAGCACGACCGAAGAACTTCCGGATTCCCCGCGAGGAATTGCAGCTGGCGGCAGTCCCGCTCTCATCAAAATGTAATTGGCGACGAGCCGAGCCAGTCGGCCATTTCGGTCTGGAATCGGGTGAATTGAAACAATGATCATCCTGGCTTGTGCCGCGAGTTCGACGGGATTCATTTTTCCTTCATTTTTTTCAAGCCACTTAAAGAAATCATCGAGCGCTGCTGATTTGACGGCGCCTGGGATGAACGAAAGGGTGGGGTCGAGAATTTTTTTGCCGTTCTTTCCGATACGAAACATGTAGTTCACATCCTCGGGGCCGAGGAATCCAGCGCTCCCTGCGGGATGGTTGGGATGGCCCCCCTGAAGGACCAAAACTAGAGACGTGAGTTTACTTAGATCGAATTTCTTTTTTTGACGGATGAGTTCGATCAAATATTCGGTGGCCTCGCTCCAAGCTTTTCCATCTTTTTTGGAGGTGACATTAATACCATCAATTTGCGGCTTCAAGAGATCTAGCAGGAGCGTTCTTCGCTCACCCATGACCTCTTTCGGGCTTAAGAAGGGACCGGTTTGCTGGGCGTTTTCTTGAATGAGTGAGAGCTTCGTTTCTAACTTCTCGCGGACTTGAGGAGTGATTTTTCTTTCCACAAGCAATTTGTAGCGATCAAACACGGTGAAAGTTAACGGAGAATCGTTGAACAATCGGAGAGCATGGTCGACGTTTCGCCCTTTCCCTTCGAGCATTAAACTGTATTGGCTAACGGCCTTCTTAAAGGTCTCAAGTCGAAAGCCAAAGTCATACTTGTCCGTCTCGCTGTAGGCTTTGCGCGAGACTGCATTGTGGAGATCCTCTTGAGATAGAAAAACTTGCGAGCAGAGCGATGGCTGAGCTGATTGGGCTGGAGACCCCATCAGGACGAGGCTCATTAAGGAAGGAAGCAGACAAAGCTGTATACGCATTTTTCAGACGCCTTTCTGCAGTGAACTGACGTTTCGAAGCCGCTCACAATGCAGAACCAGGTCCGACCTGTCCTTCGTTTAAATTTGAAATGACGTGATTCGGGAGGCGCTGCCCGTTACTTAAGTTCAAGTCACCGGCAAAGTTACATCATTGAAATTTTCGACGGGCCTACAAACGCACACTCTGGTCCTTTTATTTGGATCCCGAAAATCTGGGCACATCCCTAGCTACGTCTGATCTTCGACTTTCAGTCAATCTGTTCGACCTCTAGTTCCCGACCGCTGATCACGGAGTTTGCGGTATTTGAAGCGATCGTTGTTTTGATCAGTGGAGCATTACCTAGACCTAAGGCAGCAATCGTATTTCGGTAGTTCACGACGTGATAAACGTCCAAGTTTGAAGAGTCGGTAGGCGTTTTCTTGAATGCCATAATTAGGCTTAATACCATCTAGAATCTGGTGATCCGCCAGAATCAGGAGCAATGCGATGTTTTCGAGCGATCGACTTAAGAAAATTGCGGCCGAAGCGCAATCCGCTAAAGAAGATAAGAAAAAAGCCTGGAATACGAAGTCTATCAAAGAAAAATTTGACGAAGTCGTCATTGGAAATGAGGGCTACAAACAAGTTCTTTCGAGCGTTCTCGCTGGCTATTTAAGCGAACTTAAGACGCGCCATCATGTCATCGTTTTCGGTCCGTCGGGAACCGGGAAGACGTACATGCTTGAACAGACGTTACCTGACCTAGATATTCCCTATGTCGTGATCGACTCCAGTTCGCTCGTGCCCGCTGGCTACTCGGGAAATACACTGACGGAATCACTTAAAGAGTTTTATAAGTCGAATCAAACAGCGAGTGACCGCGGAATCATCGTCTTGGATGAATTTGACAAAATTTCCGAGAAGGCGAACGGCGGCGATACGCACAAGTCGCATTCCATCCAGGGCGAATTACTGACGAACATCCAGGGAAAAAAAGAGGGTGGAATCGATACACGTAACTCGCTGTGGATTGTACTTGGCGCTTTCGCATACACCGACGAGATGAAACAGCACCCGCCAGCCATCACCAAAGACGACCTAAAAAAGTATGGATTTAAGAACGAAGTTTTAGGCCGAATCACGATGGAAGCCATGACTGAAACGCCGACGATGGAACAGATGCTCGAACGCATTGCCTTCAGCAAAGACATGAAGAGCTTCTTTGATCAGATGAAATTGGACGGCTTTGAATTGAAGTCGGACGACTTCGAAGACGAAGCTCTGCTTGAGCTGGCGATGGTGGCGTCGAACCCTCTTTATGGAATGCGAGCTGTGCCGACGGTGCTTGCGGCGATCAAGCAGAAGGTCGTGTTCTCTGGCGAGTTCAAGGCTGGGGAAGTTCGCATCTCTGGCGCTTTAATCAAAAAAATAAAATCTGAGCGAAATCTCGGTTAATAGGATAATAGGAGCTTTTTATGATGTTTCAGTTTGCCGCGAATTGGCGGAAGTCCTTTTCGCTGGTCGTACTTGGAATGGCAGCTTTCGTCGCAATGCTTTCTGCCGTTCATATTTGGGGACCTCAAATTCCAAGCCTCATAGGTGTTTCACGATTCCTATTGATCATTTTCAGTGGAGTCGTTGCATTCACTGTTTTTAAACCTGGGTTTTTTGAAAGTCTTTTTCAGCGCGTTGTTGCCGACAACGAGCTCCTTCAGAAAATTGACGAGCTAGGGCGCATCGACAATCCGACGCCGGCGCAAATTTCAGAATTTAAAGCCGTCGTGAACGCAAATCGTTCTCTTTTGGCATACGACTGGAAGAAGCTTCAAATGAAATCGCCAATGCATCAGGCAACTCTATCTAACAAGCCTCACCTGGTGAGCGCACTTCTCGAGTGCGGGGCTGATCCTTTCGAGACGATGGGTCGAGGTAACGGTCTCGATATCGCGATCGGTGGGTTGAGCCGCGGTCTTGCACCTGTCTTCGCGAACGCTTTTAAAAAGTATCCGGCCGAGAAGTTGGCACATCATGGGATCAGTCGCGCTCGAATCGCAGTAGCTTCTGGTGATTTGGAAATGCTGAAGTCGTGCAGCAAAGCCGAAATGGAAAGAAAGAGTAGCGAGGGACGTCAGGCGATTCACGATGCCATTTCACTTCGTGCGCCGGTCCAATTGATTCAAGTTCTTATCGATGCAGGCGTCGATCTGAACGAACCGCTGGAATGGTCGACGAAAGCGAACGCCAAAGAGTACGTCATAGCCTCTCAAATGGCTGCAAACATTGCAGCAACTCCAGAGGAAGAAGCTACTTTGATTGCTATTCTTCAAAGTGGTCGCGCAAAGATAACCACTCAATTTCCGATTTGCGGCGACGCCGTCTTCGTTGCGATCAGTCGGGGATTGATCAAGACCGTAAAGTTAATGGAAGCGACTTACGATTGGTCGACGTTCAACGAGGGAAATCAAACCGCTCTGGACGCTGCAACGGCTTCCAAAAGTTTAGCGATGTACGAGCTTGTTCAGAAAAACATGGTATCACGTGGTCTCATCAACTCGGCGTCGTCGTCAGCGTCGGCGCAGCCTGCGACAAAAAGTGCAGCAGCCACATCTGCAAGCTCTTTAATTGCTAACCGCGCTGTAACGCTGGAGGAAATCGAGACGAAAGTTTCGATGAGCCTCACAAATCTCGTCGAGATGGATTCCTTCGGTAAGGATCTCGCGCAACAGCTTCATGAATTTGTTTCGGAAAGACCCAAGCAAAGCCGCGGGATTGTGGTTTGGGGCGATGCAAGCGTGGGGAAGTCTTCAATCGGGAAGAGTCTATCAGGTTTCCTCGCGGATCACGGAACTCCTGGACTCGAGATTCCTGAAATTCCTTTCGAATACCATTCGCTAAGCCGCAACCGGTTCTGTATTATTCATCGACGAGATCGATAAATTTTTTGATCCGAGTTCGAACATGGTCTCGGACCAAGAGGCGATGAAGATCAAAACCCAGATCATCACGAACTGGGACCGAAAGCCTATTTTTTGGATTTTCGCCGGTTCCTTTATCAAGCTTCGCGGCAAAGGCCCACTGAATAAAAAGATGATTTTGGATTTGCTTGGCGCTGAACTGAATAGTCGCTTGGCCTTCAATGATTGGAAGATCGGCTCGTGGACCCAAGACAAGATCTACGCAGCGGCAACGCTTCATATCACACAAGATTTCGGCGACAACTTCGACAATAAGTCGGTTCAAATTATTTGTGAAAAAGCACTCGAGATGGACGGCGGCTTTCGAGAGTTCGAAAAGCACGCCAAAGCAATCTATCGGCGCGCACAGAAGCTGAATGGTCCCGACGCTAAAGTGACCGAAGCGATCACAAATGATTACTTCAAACAACTTGAAGGGCACTCGTGAGCCAACCAATGAAAAAGCCAGAACCGGCGCTTGCTCCAGCCGCTAAACTAAAGGTGTCCACGCCGGCGACGGCTACGACCGTGTCAAAAGCGCCATCAACGCAAGCCGCCCAAGGAACGCCTTCGCCGTTGTCAGCTCTCAAAAAGACCGCGATGGAGTTGCTTCGGATTTCGAAATTAGAAGTGAAGCTTTCAGATATTGCGGCTGCGACAGCGGGTGGGGCTGCACCGGCCCTTCAAGCATTAAAAGACAAAGCCGAGCTTAAGCCGTCGGCGGAACTTTTCGCTGAACTTACTTCGAGCGCTCAGCCGAGCGTACGTCTCGGACTTTTGTGCAAGTGCTACATCTCTGGTTGTGATGTGCACATGATCAGCGAAGAGCAACAGATCACTGCGCACTTTCCGGTGGAAGAGCCGCTTCCGCCAGGATTCCAAGAGGCACGTCACCTCGTCGCTCGCATGCCTTCAAAGTATCTTGCCCTGGTTGTTTACTCGAACAGAACGGAAGCGCTACTTCCTGACGGTTCGACGATCAAGTTTCCCTAAAGGAGTCTCATGAAAGCACTACAGATTACTGCAAGCCTTATCGGTATTATTACATGGGCATCAACAAATGTGCAGACACTCAATCAAATTGCCGGTCGAACAACTCCGAGCGCGATTCAAGTGGCACAGGCGGACTCGTCGTCCAACGACCGCGATGTTGCAAGCCCCGCCATCGACGACGCATCTCGCGAAGCGCTCGAGAAAAAACTAGTTCTCGATTTTCCCTACATGACTGGTGAATATGAAGCGCTTCTTACGAGTGGGGAAAAGTACAAGTATTGGATGCAAGTTGAAACTGTGTATTTGCCGAAAGGCTCGCTCGAAGGCGAAGGTCTTCAAGCTGAGGTTCTGGTGACCTACGATAAGAGCGAACGCATGACCACTTACCTGAAAGCGCAAGTGGAGGTGCTTTCGGCAACGACCTTCAAGCTGCGACTCGATCGTCGCGATATCTCGACGTTTCTTAAGGCGTCTGTTTCCTACGAGAGTGCAGACTTTATTCCCGACGAAATTATCGTGACGGTATCAAGCCCTCAAACTTGGGAGCTCAGCGCTTCCGCTGAATACTCCACCTCGTTTAAGTTCAAGGGCCGAATGATGAAAACGGCATCCACGAGTATCGAGCGTTTTGCCGGAAAGTGGGAGGGTAAGGTTGGTGATGTGCCGATAACACTTGACCTAAAGCCTAACGGAAAATACCTGACCGGAATGTTTCGCACGGTTCTGACTTACCCGTGCCGATATGACGACATCAATGTTCGCTTAACGGCCGAGAACCGAGTGTCCGTCGTTGGCGGTAAGACGCATTCGACGGAAACCTACTCGGGTTGCGATTACCCTGCAATCCGGGCTCAGCTTTCCGCAGATGGTCAGCTCGAGGTTCTCGCCTATGGCCACGGCGAAACATTTACGCCCGGCACTTTAACTCGATGAAGCTTTCGCGCTCACTGCGCCTGCTTGGTATCTCTTGTGTCGGCGCGGGCCTAGCACTTTTTTTACAGCATCGGCTTGATGCATTTTCTGATCTACAGGCTTTGTTTGATGGCGGGCTTGCGACATCGGGCTCAGCTGCCATGCTTCGGTCCATTGTGGGCGCTGCGGCGGGTGCGGTTCTTATTTGGAAACTGGAAGCTCGCCAAAAGCGCATGGCGCTCGGCGAGGCTGTTCTACTTTCCTGGTTTGGTCTCTTTTCTATAAGTTATCTTGCAGCACATTTCGGCGTCGACGGAATACCGGTCGTAAGCTTTTCGCTAACGGCATTAGCTAGCACGTTTGGGCTCTACGCGGCCCGTTCTGTTTTTAATGAAGACGATCGGCTTCGTTTGGCGCACGCCTTTCGGTCCTATGTTTCGCCGGCGCTCGTCGATGAACTCGTGGCTAATCCCGAGGCCTTAAAACTGGAAAGCGAAAGAAAAGAACTCACGATTTTCTTTTCCGATATTCAAAACTTCACAAGTTTATCGGAAAAAGTTCCGCCGGACGAGCTGATGTCGATCTTGAACCGCTACTTTAGTGGAGTTACGGAGATCATTTTTAGGTACGGTGGAACTCTCGACAAGTTCATGGGCGACGGTGTGATGGCTTTCTGGAATGCGCCAACGGACTCTGTTAATCACCAGAAATTAGCGACGTTGGCCGCCATCGACGTCGACGCCTTTTCGCGCGAGTTTTTCAAAGATATTTCGGCGCGGACAGGACTGGCGCTTTCAACTCGAGTGGGGCTTAACACCGGCCACGTCCACGTCGGCAATTTTGGGTCGGAAAGCCGTTTTACGTATACGGCCGTCGGTGATGAAGCAAACCTAGCAGCACGAATTGAGCCTTTAAACACCCGATACAAAACCCTTATTTTGATGGCGAATTCGACGGCCGAGCGTTGCGTCGATATTCCGCTTCTATTTGTCGATGAGGTTATCGTCAAAGGTCGATCGAACGCAGTAAAGTTGTTTACCCCGGCGTCGCCCGTTGTCGACGAGTCGGCTAGGAGTGTTTTAGATCAGCTGTATAAAGGTGCGTTCGCCAAATATCGAGAAGGTAACTTCACAGCGGCAGCTGTAGAGTTTGAATCTATCCTTGAGCGCTTTCCAGCTTTTTCACCCGCTGAAACCTTGCGTGAAAGGTGTCGGGATCTCATGAAAACGCCACCCCTGAGTTGGGATGGCGTATTTCGGTATAACGAAAAATCCTAATGCCGTTATGAGCCGCCGTATTTTTGGCAAATCGATCGGGCGCGACTTGAATCCGGGCAGCTGCTTAATATGACGATCATCTTATCGTAGGAATGCGTTTCGTAATGAACACCGTTTCCGCTAAAGTGATTTGAGAGCTCGTTCGAGGCCTGTTCGCAAGCTTCTTGTGATGGAAAGCGGAATTTCATTCTTAACTCCTTTTGATGTGCGCTGACGCAGCACCAGCAACGCGTTGTTAATGTGTATCGGTAAGTTTAATTTAATCTTAAATGCAGCCCTTCAATCAGCGGCGAATTTTATTCGCAACTCTTCGATCGATCAAAGATGAGACATACTGCGACCCATTATGGGAGAGCTTGTAGGGAAAGAGTGGCAGATTTCGGTTCTTCTTACTCTGAGTTTTTCTCAGCGCTCAGCGGTGACGGAGCTTCGGTCCGAAGCCGAAGTCACGTCAGTCCTTGGTTCCCGAAGCTATTAGACTTTCGAGATCTGACCGCGTTTCAAGATAGTCCTGGAAATACTCAATGCGACGATCACGGAATTCAAAATACTTCTGGAAGGCTTCGAGAAGGTCAGGTCCATTTTGAACTCCACGTGCGTACTCGCGCTCGGTGAGCCGGAGAAACTTTTCCGCCCGCTTTACATCATCTTCAGACGCGGCAATCAGTTCGCCTAAAACTTTCAGATCGTGTCGTAACTCGTGATTGTCTGCGTTCACTTCGCGCAACTTGTGTGCACTTTGAAGACGTTTTGCATCCGCTTCCGCCGATCTCGCGGCGGCCTCGTTACGATCCTCAATGCCCTGCCCAAGATCAAAACTTACGCGAACGCCCGCAGTCATTTCTCGGTCGTCGCGAAGTGAGCGAGCGAAGTCCTCCGTCAAGGATGGAAGTCCATAGCTCGCATAGAGGTCAACTTTTGGCCGAAGCCAACGACTTAGCTGCCGGGCTCTGAGTTCATCGGCCGTTGCGAGTTCCTTGAGTGCGGCGATATCGAGTTGTTTCGTTACCTCAAGCGGTGCGACCAATTCGGGTTTTATCGGAGGAAAGTCAGCGACGATGCTAATATTTTTGTGATCATCCAGCGCAAGCGCCACGCTTAACTGATTGAGAAGCTGATCCTTCTCAAGTTCGAGTCGCTTGAGCTCTCGCTTTAAACTAATCTCATGAAGTTCGAATTGAGACGTGTCCGCGGTCGTGACGAGGCCGGCACCAACTCGCTTTCGAGCGGACCGAAGATTGATTTCATTTTTCTCGATGGCCTCAGTTCGCTCGGCAATTCGCTTATAAACCGAGACGAGCCCCCAGAAGGCCTTTTTTGCTTCTCGAAGTTCTGTTTGGAATTCTGAAGCGTAGCTCGTACTCGCAAAATTCCGCTGCGAACGTCGGATCTGGTCTTCGATACGATCTCGTCCCCCCCGGTAAAGGTTCAACGTCCCATCGATGCGCCAGTAAGACTTGCGCTCAGCCGGAAGAGAACCCGCTTTGAACTCTTCATGGCCAGCTTGAGCGGAAATTTGAGGAAGAAACGAACGGGCTAGGCGTCCCGTTCGCTGCTCTTGGGCCTTTAGAATCTGACGGCTTGCCGCAACATTTTCGTTTTTTTCGCGGACGAGACGCGGAAGATCTTCGAAACGAATCTTTTCGGCCCAAGCTTGGTGCCCCGAAAAAACATGAGCGCTAACAATGAAACCGAAAAAAACCGCCTGTATCCTCATAGGCAAATTCCTAAGGCAAGACCCCCACCACGGCAAGTCTAAGAACATCGAACCTGAATTCGGGAATTCTCGAATTCGAGAATGCCCGAATTCTTGAGCCTTCGCCAGAGGGCGAAGTGCCCTTCGACGGGCTTTCTGGTTCCCACTCTGTCGCTCCGAGTAAAAACGTCAGTCGGTTTAATCGTAGGGTGGGCTCATGTAGAGCACATGCCAGACGTCGTCCTTCAGACCAAGGGTCATTAGAAAAGTGTCGTGTTTTTTTAGGAGGGGTCTGAGGTCTTCAGGGAAGATCACGGGTTCGAAGGTTTCATCTTCAAAAAGATGCATCAGCACGACCGCGCGTTCGTTGACGCCGAAAACCTGGAACATTTCCATGAGCGAATATGAATAGTCCGCCGTAACCTTTTCGAGTTGGCGGGGGCCAAGATGCTCGTAATGAAAATCTATGCGAACCGCCAGCTCAGCACGGCGATCTGCGTTCGTTCGAGTTTTTCTGCGTGAATTTGTCATGGCCTTTGTGGCTTGCAAGACTCAGAACTTTGCGTGTCGCTGTCGTTTCGAATTGGTGGCGAGCAGCGTCCGATTCGCGATTTTAAGGTAAGGAGCTACGTTCGCGCAAGTCGCGCACGAACGGCCAATAACTCTTCTAAGACGGATTTATCTTTAGCACGAGTCATGACGCTCTTAACGGCAATGAGGTCGTCCAGCGAAATCACCTTGCAGGCATGACCGAAGATCTGAATTGTCGCCGCGCGCGATTTCAAATCTTCGAAGGAGCCTGCCGCGGTGACTTCGTCAAGAATATCTAGAACGCCGGAGCTTGTTCGTAGGTAGTAGTTCTTTAAGGTTTCTCCGGACTTAGGAACCTCGTCCAGTGAGGGTTGAAAGGCCGCATTCATTCGGTGCTTGGGATCGAGACCCGAAAGCGCTGCTTTCAATTTACGAAGCTGAGCCTCTGTCATGACGGCGCAGATATCGAGATCGTGAGTGACTTGGGAGACCCCGTGAACGACGGCCGCGTACCCGCCGATCAAAATAAAATCGAGCTCAGCGTCAAGCAGACGTTTTAGAAGGAGATTGAGACTCTCCATAAATCTGCTTCCCGGCGTTCATGAGTTCATTGATGGTATCGAGAGCCCGCTGATGGTTCAGAAGTCTTTCTTCAGGTGTCAGTGAAAGATTGTAGTCGATGAGAGTTTCATCCAGCGGATTCGCCGGTGCGCTTGTCGGGAGCGGTTCGCACGCATTTGTATTTTTCGCGGGATCGGGGATCGACATTCGAAAACTATAACCTGACTGAGAACCAGAAAACCAGAATTCTGTACCGTAGGCTGAAGACAGGAGACGGTATTCAGCCTACGGAAGGGGAGCATCGCGCTGCGTTTATAAAAGTTGAACGGGTAGGGTCAGACCAGCTCTTTTTCGAAGATCCGACGAAGACTTGAGACGTCCGATCGTTCCACCCGTCTAAGCGAGCAGCCACCAAAGTTTGAAGCATCGTCGAGTATTTTGTTTTGCGGATCCAAAAAATCTCCCTTACGGCGATGGCCTACAAAGGATGAGCGCACCCGCCATCGGCAGTGATGTGAGCGCAGTTCGCAGAGTTCCAACCCTTTACGTTCGCGCTAGGGGCGGAGCTCATTGGCTTCGCATGATTTGGTAGCTTCGCTTGCCCACGTTTTTCCATTCCTGCACAACTGACTAGCGTTAGAAGAAGCACACTTAAAATTACCTGTGACACATTTACCATTTAGCACCTCCGCACCATGCGCGCTCAGAACTTAAACCTTTGGATTCATCTCTATCAACTTCGAAAATTTTAAAGTGGATGAGTTTCGCGTCCCAGAGCGAGTCTTCCCATTAAACCGCACTGCATGCGGAATACGGGAGCCGGTATTCGGCATGCTGGTTGAGTCGGAGGAGCGCGGCTCTCCCTCTTTTGTTTTTTTCGATGGCCCCTCCTTTGTAAGGGCCATCGAAAAAAACAAAAGAGGGAAAGATATGAAAACATTCCGGACACTTGAACTTGCCATTGAGTTTCATGAAAAGGTTGAATCGTTAAAACTGACAGGTCATATGCGTGACCAGTTGTCGCGGGCGGCTTCATCGGTCGCATTGAATCTCGCGGAAGGCAATGGCAAGCCATCTGAAAAAGAGAAGAAGCGGTTCTATCAAATTGCTTATGCTTCGGTGAAAGAGACGCAGACGATTCTTCGTCTGATCAAAGCTGATGACGATATCAAAGCTTTGGCTGATCGCTTGGGTGCTAGCGCTTATAAGTTGGTGAAAGCTCGGATTGTGGTTTTGTGAAACCGCAGTTCGGATTTTTTCTTGGTATGTTCGGTATTCAGTATGCTTGTTGTTAAACGCTTTTAGGCGAACGCCCACCATGAACTGAGAAGAACCTGACTTGCGAAAGCCATTTCGTGTTTTAGCTCAGATCAAATTAAATGAAGGCAATGAAAATTGGCGTCCCCTGGCCTGCGAACTTCGAACTGTTCTCACGGATGAGATCCGCTATCTTAAATAATTGATTTTTCTGCCGTATTTAGTTTGTTCGGGCGAACTGGTATCCCGCAATTCGCCTGGTTCTCCGCCGGGAGAACATGTTCTCCCAATAAAATGCTCCATATGGTTGACAAAATAGTCCACTATTAATAGGATAGTTGAAGTGAAGGCGACGAAGATTTTCAGCATTGAGCGTATCGTTGAATTGGACTCGGGCGTCCTGTGCCGCCTTCATATGGATTTGTTCGACGTAGGTAAAGGAAAGGCGAAAGGCCTTTTTCTCGACCGATTTCGCTTCAGCTGGATTTTCTTCGAGATTGAAAATCCAATGCGACGGGTTCTCGTCGATTGCCATCAACCCTTCGGGGTTCACGTGCATTACGATGGTGGCCCACACGAACCAGTCGAAGCTGAAACGTTAGAAGATGTTCGCGAGTTGTTTGCCCAAGCAATAAAAAAACACTTCGGCGAAAGTGTGGAGGTATAGATGAAGACATTTACTTTTCGCTACGACCCTAAAGCAACAGTGAAGGGTTCAATGGACCAGATGCTAAAAGCTGCGAAGTCCGGCAAGCCTCATATCGAAAAAGATGAGATCAGATCGGCGTCGCTGAAAGCGCTTCTCACAGTTGCGACGGAAAATCGTCTGCACCTCTTTCGCCTGATTCACGAAGAGCATCCCGAATCAGTTTACGATCTCGCGAAACTTTTCGAGCGTGACTTGAGTTACGTTTCTAAAGAAGTGCGAGTTCTTGAAAGCCTCGGCCTTATCAAGCTGCAAAAAAAGATGGTGCAAGGACGTGAGCGACTGAAGCCGACGGCGCTCTACGATCGCATCTTGGTGGATTTTGATTTGGCGGATAAGCGAGTTTCTTAGAGTGAAAATCCTTAATTTTCCAACAAACCGAAAAACTACCGTGCCTTATAAACGAGATCCGGCTCTGCTTAACGAAGCGGATACGAAAATTGACGAAGGAAGACTTCGTGCGATCCCTATCGTCGAGCAGGCTATTTTTTTCTTAAAACAAGCGAGCTCCGAAAACGGAATTAAGCTGACCGAAAAGGGATTTTTAGGACGAAATTTCGTTCAGTCATTTTGGGCTGAACTGTTGGGTAAGTCGGACGTTCAGCCATTTCGACCGACCCGAGAATTCGAGTGCCCAGAAGCAACACGAATTCATAGCTTACTTGCCGAATCAAAGTACGTACGAAAATTCAAAGGAAGCATTCGACTCACTCAGAAGGGTCTTAGAGCAATCAATAGTAACATCTGCGGCGAGCTTTATCGTGATCTGTTGGAAGCCGGAATGTTTCGGTGGAACTGGGGATACGATGACCGCTATCCTGATTTTGATTTCATTCAAGGCTCAGCACCGCACCTGATCGAGCGCCTGATGTACTGGCCGACTTCGACGGTCACGTCACAGCAGCTTTTTGAAAGCGTGTTTGGACAAGGTCGCGCGCCAGTTCCGAAATCCACATCAGAAGATGAGTTTTCAGAGGCGTTTTTTGATCCCGACGAATACATGGTCCGCTGCTTCTATGTTCGCTTCTTTGAGCGATTCTGTGTGCCGTTTGGAATTCTTAAAGATCTATCAGAGCCTCGAATCCTTGGAGAGCCAAGTGATCCTTACGAAAGAACAAAATTTTTCGCTTCTGATTTTTCGCGGATTTTATCGGACCGTAAATGAAGTTGGAACTTTGAATGGAAATCGTAAATGGACTTTAAACCGATACTTCCAGAGGATCAAAATGCTCTTTTTGAGCGCTATAAGTCCGCTATGATAACGGTCGTGGAAGACTCGTTTGGCTGGGATGAGTTATTCCAACGTGAACGATTCAAAAATCGGTACGAGATGGATTGGTTTCATTGGATTGAAAATGAGGGCACCAGGATCGGCTATATTTGCTATTTCATTAAAGAGCCAGAAGTTCATGTTTCGCTTCTTATCATTGATCAAGACAAGCGAAGTCTTGGATACGGCCGCATGGTCATGGAACGGATTCATTCGGAGGCTCGTAAAAAAAATTGCAGCGTAACGCTCTCTTCATTCCGCAACAACTCTTCCGCCATCAGATTTTACGAAAAGGCTGGTTACCGAGTTGTTGGTGGCGATGGGCACTTCGTTGATATGGAGCTAGTGGCTCCATAGTTTTGCTCGAACCCGCGCGTGAGCTTGATAACTTTGCGATTTCCATACGGAAAACAATTGTGAATGATTATATTGTTGGCCGATGCACTCAAACTCTTGCTCGAACTAAAGTTGGTTCTTCACGATTCAGAGTGGAATGCGGTGAGTTAAAAAGCTGCTGAGGCATGGGCCTTTTGGTCGGTAAGATTTTGTTACTACGCAAGATTTTATC
>LNDT01000033.1 GCA_001464715.1 Bdellovibrionales bacterium Ga0074137
ACACTTCTGAATTGGAGAATCGAGATCTTGAACTACTTTAAAACCGGACTCACCAACGCAAGAACCGAAGGATTCAATAACGTCGCAAAGCTTGTACAAAAGAGGGCTTACGGATATACGTCGTTCGAAAATTACCGACTGAGATTGCTAAATGCTTGTTGTTAAAGGCTTTTAGGCGCACGCCCACCATGAACTGAGAAGAACCGAAGAACCGAATGCGGTCAGATGAAGATTGGCGTCCCCAACCGGATTTGAACCGGTGTATCTACCGTGAAAGGGTAGTGTCCTAGGCCGCTAGACGATGGGGACCTTGAGACATAGTCGTCTTGGCGGAGGCTTTTTTTAGGAAATTTCACCGAGATGAAAAGTCTTAAAAAAAGTTGGTGGCTCGCGATGGACTTGAACCATCGACCCCATCCTTAAAAGGGATGTGCTCTACCGACTGAGCTAGCGAACCCCGATCAAAACGAAGTGCGACTATTCGAGATTTTACCCACCCCTGTCAACGATAGTTTCGCAGATTCTTCCAAATTTAGTGCCCGCATTCCGAGCACTTAAATCACAGCTAAGGTCTCAAGCGAACAGGGGTTTTATCCACAAAGTTTGCTCGCGGCCGGGGCCGACGGAAACCACGTCGATCGGGGTTGCGATCTCAGTCGCGACGAATTGCACAAAGTCACGAGCCGCTTGCGGAAGATCTTGAATCGTTCGCACTTGCTGAAGATCTTCGTTCCATCCCGCCAGTGAGCGGTACACAGGCTCCACGCGCTCGAGGTCATGCGAATTGACTGGGAGGTCTTTGATCTCGACGCCATCGAGCTTATAGGCCGTACAAACGTCGATTTTTTCGTGACCGGAAAGAACATCAAGTTTCATCAGCGCGAGCGACGTTAAGCCATTCACGCGAATGGCGTACTTCAACGCCACAAGATCAAGCCAGCCGCAGCGGCGCGGTCGACCCGTCGTCGCTCCGAACTCGCCACCTTCGGTCCGAAGTCTCTCACTGAGCTCGGCGTTCATCTCGGTGGGGAAAGGCCCAGAGCCCACACGGGTCGTGTAGGCTTTCGTGATTCCAATAATTTTCTGCATCATGCCAGGGCCGATGCCGGTTCCGATGCAGGCGGACCCCGAGATCGTCGATGACGATGTCACAAAAGGATAGGTTCCGTGAAGAAGATCCAGCATCGTGCCTTGCGCGCCTTCAAAGAGAACTTTTTTTCCAGCTTTCAAGGCTTTGTGAATCACAAGGGAGGTGTCTTTTGAGCGGTAAGGCTCGAGCTCGGTCGCAAGCTCCAAAAGACGCGCGTAAAGCGGCTCGGCGTCGACGGCTTCTTCTCCGTAGTACTTTGTCAGCATGAAGTTCTTTTCTTTCAAAGAACTTTCAAGTTTTTGTTTTAAGCGTTCGCGGTCAAACAGATCGCCGAAGAGCACAGCTTTTCTGGCGGCGCGATCTTCATAGGCAGGCCCGATGCCTTTTCCGGTGGTTCCGATTTTTTCGTTGCCGGCGGCTGTCTCGCGGGCGGCATCGAGTTTTCGGTGATACGAAAGTAGAACCGTGCACTGGTCAGAAATTCGAAGTTGTTCAGGGTTCGTTAAAACTCCCGCAGCCTTTAAGTCGCGGATCTCTTTGATCACTTCTTCAACGTCCAAGACAACGCCCGGAGCAATCATGCACATGCACTTGGGGTGAAGAACGCCAGAAGGGATCAAGTGAAGAACAGTTTTTACGCCGTTAACGACAAGAGTGTGCCCTGCGTTGGCTCCGCCTTGATACCGAACAACAAGATCGGCATTCGCCGAAAACACGTCGACGACTTTGCCTTTTCCTTCGTCACCCCACTGGGCTCCGACCACGATAATGCCTGGCATTTCAACTCTCCTCGGTGAGCGAACGAAAGTCTCAAACCCCGTGGCTTATCGCAAGGCCTGAAACGGCCTGGTACCAATCTTCTGGAGGGGGAAGGGGGCCAGAAACGGGAGCTTGGGCGATAAGGGCCACGAGATTGCGCGCGGCCTCCATGGAAACGGCATCAAACGCCTCCCTGGTATTGGCCCCAACGTGTGGGGTCATAGTCACTTGGGGGAAATTTTGAAGCTCATAGCCTTTTCGGTGCGGTTCTTGAGTAAAAACGTCAAGTCCGAACATCCCGTGGCCCCCGGCCTTCAAATGCAGCACGAGATCGTCTTCTTTGATCACTCCGCCGCGCGATGTGTTCACGACAATCGAATGTGGCTTTAAAAATGCGAATTCAACTTTGTTAATGCGGCCCTTGGTTTCTTTTGTGAGTGGAACGTGAAGGCTGATCGAGTCGGCCAAGTGAAAAAGTTCGTCCAGGCCTACGCGCGTGGCCTCACGTTCTTCGAAGTAGGCATTGTCGCGGTAGGGATCATGAGCAACGATCGTCATTCCAAAAGCGCGAGCGACTTTTGCGACGCGCGTTCCGATTCGGCCAAGCCCGACGATTCCGTGAACTTTTCCCGAGAACTCAGTCCCCAAAAGCGGATGCCTATTCCATTCCCCCGTGCGCGCCGTTTTGTCGGAAGCCACAATTTTTCGAGCGCACGCCAAAAGAAGAGCCCACGTGTGTTCGCACGCCGCGGCCGAGTGTGCGATCGGACTGTGCGCGACTTTGATTCCGCGAGCTGCGCACTCTGATAGATCGATGTGATCAAAACCGACCGTGGCCGTGACCGCGTACTTTAGCTTCGGCATCGTATCCAAAACTTCTTTTGTCAGCGGGTACTGAGATCTGACAATCACGGCATCGGTGACTTTGAGACGTTCGGGGTCCGTGGTGACCGCGACATCAAACTGGGAATGACTTTTTAACCAGGCAGTTGCTTCGGCGGTGAAGCGATCGGCAATCGTGATTTTCATTTTCTCTCCGAGGTCGGGGACGTGATTCGCCAAGGCATCGGTGCTTGGGTCAAAATGCGGCGTGCTTTTTCAATTCCAGTTTTCATTTTTTCATCTGAGACGGTGCCCGGTTTCATTTCATTGAGACTCACTGCGATTGCGGAAAGTGCGCGGATCAGATCTTCGTCTGAAATGTAACCCATGTGACCGATCCGAATAATTTGTCCTTTGAGTGAATCTTGACCGCCCATCAGGACAAGTCCGTGGTTTTTTTCAAGACGATTTCGCCATTCGTTTCCGTCGATTCCTGGCGGAGCCAGAATTGCAGTCAATGTCGGCGAAGAGAAGGATCCATGAGCCGTTAATATCTCAAGTCCCATGGCGCGAACTCCGAACCTTGTTGCGCGAGAAAGCGCCGAGATTCGTTTGTGAATTTCGGTGAACCCAGAAAAACTATCGACCGACGTCAGCACTGCATCCAAAGCTCGAATTAGCGGAACGGACGAAGAGAAGTTTGTTTCGTTTCGGCCGTTGGCCTTTTTTTCGTCACGGATATCGAAATAAAATCTTGGGCAAGAGGCGTCTGGAATTTTTCTCCAGGCGCGCTGACTGAATGAAACAAAAGAAAGACCTGTGGGAAGCATGAAGGCTTTTTGACTTCCTCCGACGATGCCGTCCAGATCCCAAGCGTCCATCGGAAGTTTCACGGCTCCAAGGGCCGTAATGCCATCGACAAGAAAAAGAGCCTCCGGCAAATTCACACGAATCGTTTTTGCCATTTGTTTAATGGGGTGCAAAATTCCCGTCGAAGTCTCGCACGCCTGTGATAAAATGATGTGGGGTTTCGCTGAAAGACCAGTCAGCCAACCTTCGAATTTTCGAAGGTCCACAGATTCACCCCACGGCACATTGAATCGTTCAACATTCGCGCCGTAGGCCGACGCCATTTCGCTCCAGCGTTCGCCAAATTTACCCGAAACAACACAGGCCACAGTTTGGCCAGGGCTTAAGCAGTTGACGAGGAGCGATTCCATTCCGCCGCTTCCTGTCGATGTGTGAAGAAAAGCCGGCTCGGCCGTTTCAAATATTTTAGGCAATTTTTCGAGCACACGTGTGAGACATTTTTGAAAATCCACGGTTCGGTGATGCTCGATCGGCCGACTCAAGGCCTCAAGAACTTGCGGAGGCACAGGGACCGGGCCCGGTGTCATTAAAAGCGGCGTTTGGTCGGATGATTTTTTTAGTGAAGCTGGGACGTCCTGCATGTGGTGCCCTCGTTGAGTGCTTGAATACTCAGAGCGTCACCGCTATCGTGATCCGCATGCGAAGTCGAGTGAAGTCCACAAAAGCGTGCATCGCCGTTCTTAGGAGCCTCGCTTTTTCGGGCCTAATTTTGGGGTTTCTGGCGGGCCTCGTCGGCTGCGCCTACTCGATGGGAATGGGCGATCGCCGTCTTCCTGAAGGCTACACGCTGATTGCCATTCCGGTTTTCAAGAATTCGACTCAAGAGGTCGGCGTCGAAGTGCCTTTCACCAACGCTATGATTCGCGAGCTTGAGCGCTCACAGATCGCACGGGTCGTCGAAAAAAGTGCGGCGCAAGTCGTGCTTGAGGGTGTGATCGACCAGATCACTTATGCCGTCGCGAACCAAACGGCGTGTTCGGCGGCCCCGTGCCCGATTCCAATTCCGGACCTAACAGTTCTCAATACCGAGTACCGTATTTTGGTGACCACAAGCTTGCAGCTGCGCCGGGTTTCCGACAGCAAAATTCTTTGGTCGGAGAAGTTCGAGACTCAGAAAAGCTATTTGGCTCCGAAGATCGGTCTTCAGGGCCTGAATAGTGCGAATGCGCTTTACAATCACAGCGCGCGGCAAGAAAACTTAAGTTCAATGGCTGGCGACTTGATGGCTGAAGCTCATGGCCGATTGACCGAGAATTTTTGATCTGGAGTTTGTATCGTGGCGGCTTCAGACTGGACCTACAATCGACTGACTCAAACTCTAAAAAAAGGCGAATTCGCGCCTCTGTATCTTTTGTTCGGCGAAGAAAACTTTCTGACAGATCGAGCGAAAGAAGAAATTATTGAAGCGGTCGTTCCGGAAGGAATGCGCGACTTCAATCTCAATCTTTTTGATGGCGCCGAGTGCGATGTCGCACGGGTCAGAGACGCTCTTGAAACATTGCCGATGATGTCGCCGAATCGCCTCGTTGTTTTGATCAACTCGCATCAGTTGAAAGACAAAGAGTGGGAAGTTCTTCAACCTTTGATTGAAGCGCCTCACCAGGGAACAGTGCTCGTTTGCGTTTCGTCCAAAGTCGATCGGCGGAAAAAGCATTGGAAGAAACTACTTGAGGCGGGTGTCGCTCTTGAATGTAAGCGCCCCTATGACAATCAAATCCCCGAGTGGATTGATTTCTTGGCCAAACGCCATGCTATTGAATTCGATCAAGAAGCTTCGTCAGCACTTCAGCAAGTGGTCGGCACCAATCTGTCGGATCTTGATGGAGAAATTCGAAAGCTCTCGATTTATTGCGGCGGGAATCAAGCAGCAGCAAAAAAAATGACTTCGCCCACAGAGTCGCAAAAATCAGAAGCGCGCAAAACTGTTCGTGCGTCGGTCGACGACGTCATGAAAGTCGCGTCGCGAGTTAAAATCGAGAGTGTTTTTGATTTTGCCGACGCTGTCGGAAAAAGTGACCGCGCGCGCGCCCTCTATTGCCTCGCGAATCTTCTTGATCAAGGACAAAACGAGGTCGGAATTATCGCGCTTGTCGCAAGGCATGTTCGCATTTTGCGGTCGATGATCGAAGGTCTGCGCGAAGGTCTTTCGGGGCAAAGATTGGCGGCAAAAGCCGGCGTCTCTCCCTATTTTGTTCGCGATTACGCCGATCAAGCGCGGCTCTGGACGCCGACAAAAATAGATCAGACCTTAGAGGCTCTTTTTGATACAGATCGCGCCCTAAAAACTTCGCCCGTGGTCTCTCACATTTGGCTTGAGAACTTTATCGTGCGGGTCTGCGGATAAATTTCCGCCAATGACGTGAAATGACCCTCGACCAAGGTCGAAACCAGCGTTCGTTGACCTAGGGACCTAGGGCATAAGCGCCGATAGGTTTTCATGACCTGGACATCTCAGCTGGCTCAGAAAAATCCACTCACCGGAATCGCTGCAAGGCGAACGCCGCGCCGTTCGTACCGGCGTCCCGTGGGTGTTCTGTTGTCAGGGCAATATGCGGTTGTCGAGGGTCGAAGTTTGTCTGAAGGCGGAGTGCTGTTCTCTTTAAAAAATATGAAAAACGAGCTGCGACTTCGACTTGATGACTTTCAAGTCGGAGCACGTGTTGCGATTTCGTTGATACTTCCCGCGGGGCCTGTGATGGTTCTTCGAGGTGTCGTTATTTATCATCAGGATGATTCGACCGCAGCCGCTGGGCCGGCAACGGCGATTGGCGTCAAATTTGACGTCGTTCCAATTCTTCAAAGACGTGAAATTCGAACTTACGTCAGTCAAAAACGCGCCGGCGAGCTCGATACCGAGGCCGACGCTGTTCCGCTTACTTCGAAGCGACTTTAGACGCTTGTTTTGAAAGACGGCTGAGCTTGCGTGCCGCTGTTTTGGCGTGAATCACACCTTTTGTCGCCGCTTTTGCAGCTTTGCTCATGTAAGCGCGAAGGGCTTCTTGAGCGCCTTTTTTATCGCCGTCAGCAATGGCTGTGCGGAGCTTTTTTTCGAACGTTCGAACTGACGAAAGTGCCGTCGTGTTGCGCTTGTTTCGTTTTACGCTCTGGCGAGCACGTTTTGCAGCGGACTTATGGTTTGCCAAGGAACTACCTCATCAATAACGTCTTTAATTGGATACGCGAGGACTTGGGCTAACATGCCCCGATGCAGCTTGGCAAGTGGGCCTGCCTGCCTAGAGGAGTAAAAGACTTGTGAGCACATCGGATCGTACGGCACCGCCCAAAAAGCCCACAAAGTCCGATAAGAGCTCGTCAAACCCGCGTAAAACCGAGTCCGCGGATATTTTTGGTGACGAATCGGTAGCCCCGTTGGTCGATACGGGAGTCGGGCCGGGCGGGCATTCGCAAACTGAGCGTCGGGCCGTAACGGCAGCGGCCTTTGTTTTCGCCTTGGGGACTTTTGCCTCCCGAATTTTGGGTCTCATTCGCGATCGCATGACGGCGCAGTATTTTTCGCCGGAAATTCGCGACGCTTTTATCGTCGCTTTTCGGCTCCCGAATATGTTTCGTCGTCTGTTGGGCGAAGGTGCACTTTCGGTCAGCATGATTCCGGTTCTCGTTGAACTTCTGACAAGGAAAACATCCTCCGACCTCGACGCGGAAGAGACGCGGGCGGCGGCCCGGCGCCTGGTGGGTTCGATTTTCACTTTGCTTTTGACGATCACGACATCGCTTTCGCTTTTGGCTGTGATTTTCATGGACGACATCATTCGCTACATGGTCAGCGGCGAGGGCTACATGTCGGTCCCGGGAAAGTACGAACTGACCGTCGATCTTGCGCGTATCATGTTCGGGTTCCTCATTCTAATCACGATGTACGCCTTTTTCATGGCGATCCTAAATTCTCTTAGAAGGTTCGCGCTCGCGGCGGTCGCACCGACGATGTTCAATATCGCAATGATTTCGGCGGCACTTTTGTCGCGCGAAATCGCCACGCCGGAAAAAGTTCTCGCTTGGAGTGTCATCGCCGGTGGATTTCTTCAAACGGCGATCTTGATCCCTTCAATCGTGAAGGCTGGCTATTGGCCGAAACTTTCGTTTCTCTGGAAGGTGAATGGAGTCTGGGTTCCCTTCTGGAAAGTCGAAGAAGTTCGCAGGGTTTTTAAGACCATTGCGCCAAGTCTTTTTGGACTGAGCATCGTGCAGTTTTCCGGCATGATTAGCGTTTATTTCGCAAGTCGGCTTCCTCAGGGATCTCATTTTTATCTTTACTGTGCGGACCGCGTTTTGGAGTTACCGCTTTCGATTTTCGCGGTGAGTGTAGGCTCAGCGATTTTACCGACACTCTCGGCCCAGTGGGCTCGAGGGGACCGCGATTCGATGACTTCAACATTGTCACACTCTCTTCGGCTGATCATGTTCGTCGCACTTCCGTCGGCGCTTGGCATGTTCATGCTGGCGCAACCGATCACGGAAGTTTTGTTTTTAGGAAAAGAATTTAAGTACCAAGACGCATTGGCGACAAGTGAAGTGATCCAAGTTTATTCGATCGGACTTTTGTTCACAGCGACCACACGAATCTTGGCTCAAGGTTTTTATTCCATGGGTAACACCTGGTACCCGGCAATGGTCGGAGTGATTACATTGATCGTGCATCTGATTTTCTCGTGGGCCGGAACAATGACCTTCGGTCTCAAAGGTCTCGCCGCCGCCTCCATTTTTTCAAGCGGAGTGAACCTCGTAATGCTAGCGGTAGCCTACGGCCGCTGGGTGGGTCCATTGGGTTGGCCCATGATCTTCGGCCGCCTCGCAAGATTCTCAGTCGCGGGGGCCGCGCTTGTCGCAGGCTGCCTCATCTACGAACCCCTCATCAACGAATTAGGATCGCGCTTTGTCTCAAGAACATTTGCCTTACTTGTTTCGATTCTCGTTGGCGGTGGACTCTACATGGCCGCTGCCGCTGCAATGGGCCTCGACGAATACAAAGAAACAACAGCAAGGTTCCTCGACAAACTCATAGCGAAATTTCGAAGCCTAAAAAGAAACCGAAAATAAAAGCTGACTCCAAAATACCGCCGAAGTCTGTCCTCAAGCGATCGAGAAAAGTGAAACGATCGAACTAGAGTGAGGTTCGCGGCGCCTTCCCCCTTTTATCCGCGACCTCCGAATCGGGAAGCCCGCGTAAGCGCGGGCCGAGGGCCTGGATGGCCCGAGCCGAGGCGGGAGAGGGAAGGATGCCCGTGTCGCGGAAAAAGGGGGAAGGCGCCGCGAGCCTACACCGCTTCGAGGGCTTTAATTATTCGAGGACTAATCCTTGTACTAACGATGCGTCGACTGTTTCTACTTGCGGTATCTTCAGCTCCTGCATGTAGCCAAGAACTAATGCGAGATTCGTTACGTCGGTCGCTGCATAATCGCTTTCGAGTTCTTCGTCGCTGCGTTGCGCTCGCTTTGGAAGAGCTTCTGCGAGGGCTTTTGCGGTGAATGCGGTTTCGCCTTTCAAGAGGCCCGCTTCTTTTTCGACTTGTTTTAGAGTTGAGATGGCTAGGACGCCGCCGATGCCTATCCATCGTGCTGTGGGGGCTTTCTTTTTTAGGCTTGTTGAAACGTTTTCTTTGGCGTGCTTTTTTGCCATTGCTACGGCGGCGCGGTGTCCGTTTTTAAGTGGGTTGGGTGAGCCTTCTTTTTTCTTTTGAATTTCCATCAGCACGCGGTTTTTGAAAGAGACTGACGCCAAATCTCCAGTGAAGAGTTCGGACTGTGACCAGATTTGCATTGAACCGCCGCCGATATCCCACACAAAAACTTCAGATGTGGCTTTCGCTTCGGGTGCAAGAGCTGCGATCGCCGAGCGGGCGCCGGCTGCGGCCTCTTCATTTTGCGAGAGAATCTGAATATCGAAGCTTGTTGGTGGAAGATTTGTTTTTTCGCTGACGCGCGATTTTGTGGCCGTGGAAATTGCTTGGGCGGCGGCTGGGCCATTCTTGGCTTTTCTGAAAGCGGCTGTTGCGACGATCGTGAGTCGGTCGAGACCTTTTGAATTCATTGTCTCGATAAGAGTGGCTATTTTTGCGGAGGCATCTGTGATGGTCATCGGTGGAATTTCGTCAGTGCCGCTGGACTGAGTGGCGTCGGCGAACGAAATTTTCAGTCGTTCGTCGACGAGCTTTTCAACAACTCTCTTTGGCGTCTGACAAATATCGACGATGACAGCCAATCCTTTTGTCGTTCCCGATCCGATGTCGACCGCTGCGTGACGTTTCAGGCAGGGGTCTTGAGCCAACTTCGGAGCCGCCGCGCAGCCCGCAAGTAAAAGTGAAAGGACCATTGAAGCGAAGAATTGTGATGTCGTAGCGAATTGAGTCTTCATAACTTGAGCTCCTCTTTTTTGGCGTCTTGCCAGAGTTCTTCCAATTCATCTTGTGATCTTGAGTCCCAATTTCGACCGTCGGCCTTGGCGCGAGTTTCGGCGAGCGATCTTAAAATTCCAAAGCGCCGTTCGAAGCGCTCGTTGGCATCGCGGAGGCATTGCTCCGCATCGAGTCCTCGGTGACGCGCCAGCTGTGCCACCGAAAAAAGCAGATCTCCGATTTCACATGCGACAGGATCCCGCGAAATACCGTGGCCGACATCTTCCGTCGCAACGTAAACTGGCGATGGGCTGTCTTTGAGAGCTGATTTAACTTCCAAAAGCTCCTCGTCCACTTTTGCGAGCACACCTTGCCAGTGCGGCCAATCAAAACGAAGCCGTTTTGTTTTCTCGCCAATTTTCGAGGCACGCGAAAGCGCAGGGAGAGCTTTGGGGATTTCAAAGCTGAAAGCCGAGGGAGCCGCCGAAGGCACGTCACCGGCCGTAGGCAGTCCACCAATGGTGAGGTTCTTTTTTTCCTCGGCTTTGATCACTTGCCAACGATCGAGCACGTCGCTGCTGGTCAGCTTTTCGGATGTACTTTCAGCTGAATTTTCTGAACCGGATCCAAAAACGTGAGGATGCCGCCGAATCATTTTTTCAGAAATGGTGCGCACAACGTCGTCGGCCGAAAACCTCGCGGTCTCGCTCGCGATCTGAGCATGAAGCACCACTTGCAGCAGAACGTCTCCGAGCTCGTCGAGCAGGCTTTTGTCATCGCCCGACTCGATGGCGTCCACCAGCTCGTACGTCTCTTCAATCGCATATTTTGCGAGCGAGCGATGAGTTTGTTCACGGTCCCACGGGCAGCCGTCGGGAGCTCTAAGTGCCGCTATAATAGTAATCAGTTCGTTCCAGTTCGCGTTCACATTTGCGTTTATTGGGTCCGTAGTTTTTGATTTCGTCTCGGTCATAAGGCTAGGTCCCATAGGTAGGGTTTGAAGTCGAGTGGTGCGCTTCGCGGCGAACGTCTCGAATAAACTGAACACGGACTGGCGGTTGGCCCAGACTCGTTGGTAAACAGTTGTGGCGGCGTCAAGACGCATACGCTTTGCTATGAAACTTGGAGTATGATTGATGTGTGTGTGAAGTAGGAGCGCGATGAAATCCGGAAAATCTGGAAAGTCTAAATTTTCAAAATCGGGATTTTCAAAATCCGGCGGTTCGAAAGCGGGCAGTCGAGAGGCGCTTCACGCGCGTTCGCATTACATCGATCATTCCATGCAATTTCTGGATTGGGTGAATGAACTTGGTTTTGAGAAAACTTGGTTTGGTTCGCTCATTGCGGATCTGGATGAACGTTTGCAGCTGCGCCGACTGGCGGGACTTTTCATTTTCGCGCTGCTGCTCTCCTTTTTGCTTTTTAACGACTTTGATTTTTCTTTCTCCTCTCGTGTGGGAGAAACCGTCAATCGCGACATAAAGAGTCCCGTTTCTTTTGAGATTGTCGACGAAGTTTCTACGGAGCAAAAAAAACGTGCGGCTGAAATCGCAGTGACTCCTGTCTTCGATTACGATCGAGGCACTCACGACGAAATTTATGGTCGAATTTACAGTGCCTTCCGCCGGGGCCGTGACGAAATGCGCGGAATAGTACTGCCTAAAGACGAATTCAAACGCTGGGACCAGATGAAGAAGCTGATGGGAACCCAGCCACAGTTTGAAAAGCTCATCGGGCACGCTGTCTCTGAACCGGTGTATGAGTGGCTTATTGAAAATCGATTTTCGCCGCGCATTGAGGCGGCGCTCACGGATCAAGTTGACCGTTGGTCACAGATGAAGATCGTCGAAAATTTGAACCAGACGCTGACGCCAGGAGTTCGAGAAATCCTTCTTCGTGAAGTGACTCGAAATGGACGGGGCCGGGAAGCACTGAGTTCTGTATCCGACCTTCAAGACCTTCGCGACGATGAAGGTTTGGGGTTTAAGACCGTCCTGAAAAAGCGCGGATTTTCAGCCGCCGACGAAAGGCTCTATGAAGAACTTGCCCGCCGAGTGATTCGAGCGACGGTGACACCCAACCGTCAGGAGACAGAGACGCGGCGTGAAAAGGCTCGGGCCGAAGTTTTACCCGTCGTCATATCCGTAAAAAAGGGCCAAGTTATTTTGCCAGAAGGGTCGGTTGTTCAGCCGATTCATAAAACACTTTTCAATCAGATTGAATCTCAGCGAAGTGATCGCAATCGAAAGCTGGTTTCGCTTGTGACCGCGATTATGTTTGTCGTGATGGCGTTGGTGTTTTTCTCTTACCTTCGTCGTTTCACATTGAATCGCGTGAGTGTGAGCACCAAAGATCTTGCGATCATGGGCGCGGTCACACTGATCGTCGCCATTGTGACGAAGTTTTTTATTTTCCTCACGAACTCGGCCTTCACTTCGCAATTTGGTTCGATGATCCCCGAGCAAGCCTTCATGTACGCGGCGCCCGTTGCGACAGGCACGATGCTCGTGGGGCTTTTGATTGTCTCAGGTGAAGTCGTTTGGATCTTCTCGCTGTTTTTAGCGGTGGTCCTTGGTGTCATGGTTGACTTCAAACTCTCGTTTGTTCTTGTCTCTGTTGTCGGTGGGCTTGCGGCCGCGCGCGGCGTTTTTAAATTCAAGCGACGAAACGATCTTTACTGGGCCGGAGTGAGGACCGGAGCCGTGAACGCTCTCATGGTTCTACTTGTAACAACCATGATTTCTCGCAGTGACGAGAATTTCTATCAATTGCTTCTGTGGTCGGTGCCTGCGGGATTTATTTCCGGAATACTTTCAAGCCTTCTGGCCTCTGCTCTGATTCCGATGCTTGAGACCGTCTTTAATTCGACGACAGACGTTGCGTTGATGGAGCTTGCGAATCTCAATCATCCACTTTTGAAGGAGATGATCGTTCGCGCGCCGGGAACTTACCATCATTCCTTGGTTGTAGGCTCGATGGTTGAATCGGCCAGTGAAGAGATCGGTGCCAATCCGCTGCTCGCCAAAGTGATGAGCTATTATCACGACATCGGAAAAACCGAACACGCCCAGTATTTTATTGAAAATCAAAAAGCCGGCAACAATCCGCATGATCATTTGAGTCCGAATATGTCGAAGACGATTTTGATCGCTCACGTCAAAGACGGCGTCGAGCTGGGGCTTGAGTACAAACTTGGAAAGCCAATCATTGACGGCATCGTTCAACATCATGGAACGACGCTCATTCAGTTTTTCTACAATCGTGCCGTTGAAAACCAAGATGAGACGATCGACGAAGTTCAAGAAGAGGATTACCGTTATCCAGGACCGAAACCACAGTTCCGCGAAGCGGCTTTGATTATGCTCGCCGATTCGATCGAGGCGGCGTCGCGGTCTTTGGACGAGCCAACGCCCATGCGACTCCAGAATATCGTGAAGAATATCATTCAAAGAAAGTTCATGGATGGCCAGCTGGATGAGTGCAATCTCACGCTGAAGGATCTGTCGATTATCGAAGAGGCCTTCATACGAGTTCTCCTTGGCATTTATCACCAGCGCATCGACTATCCGAAGCGAGCCGGCGGAGGCGCAGGCGAAACCGCAACTGCGTCGTTCACGGGTCGCGGCAATGCCTAAAGAAACGAAACCGAAAACGAAACCGAAACGAAGATCAAAATTATACGAGCCACTGACGCTCGTGTTCGTTCGATCCGTGGACGACCGCATCCCTCGTGTTTTTTTAAGCCGTTGGGTGGACCACATTGTCCGGCACCTTTCATCGATGCCGCTCTCGAGTGTCGCTGATCGGCGACTTCGGGCGTGTTCTGAGCTGACCTTGGTGTTTACTTCAGAGCTAGAAATTCAGCGTCTCAATCGTGAATTTCGCGGCAAGAATAAAGCGACTGACGTTTTGTCGTTCGCGCCAACTGACGAAGGTTCGCTCGGCGAGCTTGTGTTTTCTCTCTCGGTCCTTCGGAAACAGGCCGGCGAACATGGACTCACGATGAATCAGGAACTTGGATACATGGTGCTCCACGGTGTGCTGCATCTTTTGGGATATGATCATGAGACGTCGCCGCGAGAGGCTCGACGGATGTTCGAGCTTCAAGATAAGGTCTTTGACGCTGTCTTAAGCCGTTGGTAAGAATTTTTCATGAGCGTCGTGACACAATCTTCCGAGTATAAAAGTCGCATTCTTGCGATCGTCGAGAAATCCAACGAACTTCGGGGGTATCTTTGACATCCCTCGCAAAGAAAAACAGCTTCAGTCGGTAACTTTGCAAAGCGAGAACCCCGCTGTTTGGGGCGATCCCGCCAAAATGCAAAAGATTAATAAAGAGAAGTCAGTTCTCGAAAAAGACATCGCCGCTTGGCGCGCGCTTTCTTCGCGCGCGGACGACGCCCTTGTTCTTTTGGAAATGGCGTCCGAGATGGACGATGAAACATCGTTCAGCGAGGTTATTTCCGAGACAGCAGCGCTGGAATCCCTCGTCCACGATTTAGAAATTAAGAAAATGCTGTCGGGCGAGCTCGATGCGAATTCGACTTATCTTTCTATCAATGCTGGCGCTGGCGGTACTGAGGCTCAAGATTGGGCCGAGATGCTTTATCGTATGTACATGCGCTACGGCGAAAAGCATGGGTTTAAGGTCGAAGAGATTGAACGGTCGGACGGTGAATCGGCGGGAATTAAGTCGGCGACGCTTCTCATCGAGGGACCTTATGCTTACGGTTATTTGAAAGCAGAAAACGGTGTCCATCGGCTTGTGCGCGTCAGTCCGTTTGACTCCAATGCTCGTCGGCACACAAGTTTCGCGTCCGTCTTTTGTTGGGCGGAAGTCGACGACGATATCAAGATCGACCTCAATATGGCCGACGTCAAAGTCGATACGTATCGCGCTTCGGGTGCGGGTGGACAGCACGTCAACAAAACGGATTCAGCCGTTCGTATGACTCACATGCCCTCGGGCATCGTTGTTCAGTGTCAGAACGAACGATCGCAGCACTCCAACCGCGACCGTGCGATCAAGATGTTAAAAGCGGCACTTTATGAGCGCGAAGTTGAAGCGCGCAATAAGGCCAAAGACGAAATGAACTCCGTGAAAAAAGAAGTCACATGGGGCTCTCAGATTCGGTCGTACGTTATGCACCCTTATCAGTTGGTGAAGGATCACCGAACGCAGCACGAGACAAGTCAGGTGCAATCGGTGATGGACGGTTCGCTGGACGATTTCATTTATTCCTACTTAAGAAATCCGATCAACGACCGCGTTTCATCGTCGTCACTTCCGGGCGATGAGTGACCGCGTGAAATTGCGACTTTGGCTGGCGGCACGATTTCTTTCTCATGGGGCAACGGCGGCTGGTGCCAAAGGCGACGGCGAACGCCTTTCATGGTGGGCTCGATCGGGACTGAGATTTGGACTTCCGGCGACACTCTCGATTGTCGGTCTCGCCATCGGTGTCGCCTCGCTGACGGTGGCGATGGCTGTGGTGAGTGGATTTGAATCGACACTGAAAAGCGCGCTGATTGATGTCTTTGGTCATATTCTCGTCGTAAAGCGCGGCGAGGACCAGCTCTCGCTTCCTCAAGCCACACGAAGAATCAAAGAGGCGCTCCCGGATTTTGTGAGCGTCACTCCGTTCATTACACTTGAAGCCATCGTCGTCGGAAAACAAAAACTCACGGGCGTTGTGATTCAAGGGATTGACCCGGCCACGGTCGAAAGTGTGCTGAGTCTAAAAGCCCGCGTGATTCGCGGTGAATTCGTGGTGGGGCGAGAACGTCGCAGCGGAGGAAGTCGACCAGAGTCATCCGCTCAATCTCCGGCCAAAGCCTTGGTCGGAAAAGCATTGGCGCGGCGATTTGATTTGCAAGTCGGCCAAACATTTCGCGCTGTGCTGCCGAAACCCAGTGCTCAAGATACGGCGTCTTTTGTTTCGACGATAGCGACGTTTGAAGTTTCTGGAATCATTGATTTCGGCAAAGCGGATTACGACGAACGGACTGTTGTAACATCACTGGAAGAGGCGAGAGCTCTTGGAAATCTCAGCGTTCCCTTCACGGGACTTCGGGTGCGTCTTAAGGAGGCCGATCGCGCCTCGCAAGCGGCTCTCGATTTGACAAGAGCGCTTGGAACCTCCTGGTGGGTGATGGATTGGTCAGAGGGGAATCGCAATTTTTTTCGCGCTATCAAGTACGAGCGAGTCGCGATTTTTTTCGTTATTCTTATTATGGTCATCGCCGCGAGCTTTAACGTTGCGAGCAATATTTTTATCGGTGTTTTAAGAAGAACTTCAGAGATTTCAATTCTTCGAGCGCTCGGTTTTTCGAAAAAAGATATTGCGTCGCTTTTTCGCCTTCAAGGGTTGCTGTTCGGAGTGATCGGCGTGGCGACGGGGCTTCTTCTGGGTGTTGTTCTTGCCGCGCTCTTTGTATGGGCTCAAGGGGCGTTTCAATTGCTTCCCGCGGAAGTTTATAAGCTCAACAAAATCGGAGTTGAGTTTAGTGTGCTGGATGTCTTTATCGTGGTCGTTACGGCCATTTCGATTTGTGTGTTGGCATCATTGAGCCCGGCGGCGCGCGCAGCTCAGCTGGATCCGGTTGAGGGGTTACGACATGAATAGTCTTTTGGAAGCTCGAGGCGTGACGAAATCGTATCCGATGCCTTCGGGTCGGTTGGAAGTTTTAAAAGGGATCGACCTGACGGTCGAAAAAGGCGAAGCCATCAGTATCGTCGGTTCAAGTGGTGCAGGGAAAAGCACTTTGCTTCATATTCTTGGCACCTTGGATCGACCGACGTTGGGTAAAGTTCTTCATCGCGGAATCGATCTCACAAAAATGTCCGACGACGAAGTGGCAGCTCATCGAAACGCCACGATGGGATTTGTGTTCCAGTTTCATCATCTTTTGGCGGAATTTTCGGCGCTCGAAAATGTGGCAATGCCGCTGCGAATCGGGGGCGAGCCGCCGCTGGTCGCTCTGCGGTCCGCGGAAGAACAGCTGGTACAAATGGGCCTTAAAGACCGACTGCATCATCGCCCGAGTGAGCTCAGCGGAGGCGAGCAACAACGAGTCGCGATTGCGAGATCGATTGTGCGCAAGCCTGAGATACTTTTTGCGGATGAACCGACGGGAAACCTCGATACGCAGAACGCGGCGCGCATTCAGGATCTGCTGTTTGAGCTTCGAGAAAAGTTGGGCCTGACACTCGTCGTGGTCACTCACGACACCGCTTTTGCCGCTCGTTTTCCCCGAGCTCTTCGAATGCGCGACGGCCAGTGGGAGTCGAGGAATTTTTGACAACGCTTCTCCGCACGTACTAGGCTTTCGTCTTAATCCGCAGCACCAAGAAAATGTGTGCGCAGCATAGAGCCGCGCCTCAGCTGTGGAACTCGCGGAGAGAGGGCTTCAACCTGAACGGCATCCCGAACACCTTTCGAAAAGCGATTCTTTCTATTTCAGCGACAATGTGTGCGGTGCTTTTTAGCGCGACGACACTGACGCCAATGGCGGACGCACAGACTCCGGCGGCACCGCCAGTCTCTGCGGCACCTGCGGCGAAGAGAACGGCAACACCGGCTCAGAAAAAACCGACTCGACGAGTTGCGCCCCGACCATCGAACCGAACGCGCGCTCTCCCTCGCGCGGTGAGAAAAGCTCGACCCGCGCCATCGGCGCCAGGCGCAGTTCGTTCGGCTCAAGGGCCGGTTGTTCAAAAGATCGTCGTCAAAGGAAACAAGAAAATTGAAGTCGATGCCGTTGTCGCCAAGCTTGTCACAAAAGTCGGTGAGGCATTTTCTGACGAGACCGCGCGGCAAGATATTGAGGCTCTTTTCAAAACGGGATTCTTCTACGACGTCATCGTAGAGAAAGCGCCGCTAGAGAGTGGTCTTCAGGTCACATACACAGTGGTTGAAAAACCGTCGGTCGTTGAAATTCTATTCACCGGTAACGACGAGATTGATTCGACCGAGCTCAACACCACGGCGGCCATTAAGCCCTATGAGATCTTGAACATGGGCCGCGTCCGCGACGCCGTCGAAAAGATCCAGAAAATGTACGAGGACAAAGGTTTTTTCTTGGCTCGAATCACCCCGAAGATCGAGCCAGCAGGGACCGATGGACTTGGCGAACAAGCCGTTCGCCTTACTTTTGAGATTCAAGAGAATGAAAAAGTAAAAGTGAAGCGCATCACGATTCTTGGAAATCGCCAGATGCGAGACGGTAAAATTAAGGGACTTCTTCAGACGCAAGAGGGCGGCTTTTTTAGCTTCGTTTCTTCAAGCGGTTCGTACAAACAAGACGCGTTTGACCGAGACGTTCAGTTGATCAATTACCTCTACTTCAATGAAGGTTACGTTCAGGTCAAAGTCGACCGCCCACAGGTCTATGTAACGCCGGATAAAAAGGGCATTTACATTACGATTCGTGTGGAAGAGGGCGAGCGATTTAAAGTTGGAACCGTCGATTTTGCGGGCGATCTTTTGTTCTCAAGAAGCGAACTGGAAGAGTCCGCAGAGATCGACCAATCAGAGTGGTACGCGCACGAAACGTTGCTGAAAGACATTCGAACGGTTCAAGCGAAGTACGGCGATCTTGGTTACGCCTATGCGAACATCATTCCGCGCACGCGCATTCGCGAAAGTGACAAAGAAGTCGATCTGACGTTTGAAATCGACAAAGGCAACAAGGTCTATTTTGGCCGTATCAGCGTCGTCGGGAACTCGAAGACTCGCGACAAAGTTGTTCGCCGCGAACTTCTGGTGAACGAGGGCGAGCTATACAACGAAACTCGTCGTCGCGAATCGCTCGAGAACGTGAAGCGTCTTGGGTATTTCGATGACGTAAATTTCAACGCATCGACGCCCAGTGAAAACCAAGACCTCATGAACATCGACATCGTCGTGAAAGAACGAAACACCGGCTCGATTCAAGTCGGCGCTGGTTACTCGACGTATTCTCAGTTCATCTTTAACGGCCAAGTGAATCAGATCAATTTGTTCGGTAAGGGTCAGCGTCTTGGCGTTTCGATCGATCTTTCGAGCAATCAATCGCTCTTCAATTTGAATTTCACCGAGCCTTATTTCTTGGATACCGAGTGGTCGCTAGGTTTTGATGCTTATCAGTCGAAGCGAACGACCGCCGAGTACGAAGAGACGAAAAAAGGCGGAGCGATTCGTGTCGGATATCCGATCACACGGTTCCTGCGCACGTTCTTGCGATACAAGCTTGAGTCGGCCGAAATTCTTTTGGATCCAACCTACGGCGACGAAGATCTCTTCCCAGTGCCGGGCCCCATCAACGGTCCCGATCCGCAGGGAAATCCGAATGGCGTCACGTCGTCGGCTACGTTCACTCTTGAATATGACAAACGAAACGACCGCTTCACACCGACAAAAGGTGTCTATGCGTCGGGTTCGCTTGAGTACGCAGGACTTGGTGGGGATCAGAATTTTACAAAGGGACTTTTCACGGGCCGCGTTTACGAGCGCATCGTCTGGGATGTCATCTTCCGAAGTAACTTGTCCTATGGGTTCGTTCGGTCCAACGAGCCGGGGCGTGAGCCGCCATTCAACGAACTCTTCCTTCTTGGAGGCGCGAATTCGCTTCGAGGTTTCAATTGGTTCTCGGTCGCTGAACGAAAAAAGTCGGCACGAGTGCGCCAGCGTTTGATCGACCAGGGGCTTCCACCAGAGACGGCGGATATTCGTTCGAACCGTCCTTTCGGCGGTACCGAGCAGCTGTTCTATCAAGGGGAGCTTGAGTTTCCATTGATCCAAGAAGCTGGCATCAAGGGCGTCGTCTTTTTCGATATTGGACAAGCCAACAATGTGATTTCAGCGTCGGAGTTTAGAAAGAACGTCGGATTCGGTTTCCGTTGGTTCTCGCCGATTGGACCGCTTCGATTCGAATGGGGCTTCCCACTGGATCGTCGTCCCGAATATGAAGAGCCCGCCGTGGTCTTTCAGTTCGCGATCGGTTCACCGTTTTAAAGATTTGGAATTGATTAACGAGCGACAAGAGTTTGTCGTTCTAAAAGGAGTGCAGCGTATGACGTCACGGAATGAAATGAAAGTTAGCTCGGTGGCAAAAGTTCTTGGAGCTTTTGTCATGGTTTGCGGTCTTGTCGGGGTATCGAACGTGGCTTTGGCGCAAGACGCAGGCGCGAAAGTTGGAATTGTCGATATCGAAAAAGCGATCAAAGCGACAGCGGCGGGTCAGAAGATGACAAAAGATCTTCAAGGCGAGTTTGAAAAGAAAAAAAACGAGTTCCAAAAGCGCGACACAGATCTTCGTAAGATGTTTGAAGATCTTGAGAAAAAGAAATCTCTTTTGACCGAAGAAGCGCGCCAGAAGAAAGCCGGAGAACTTCAGCAAGAGCAGATGAAGTTCCAAAAGGAAGTGGCGGAGAGCCAGACCACAATTCAGAAAAAAGAGCGCGATATGCTTGAGCCGATCGCAAAGAAAATGGAAGAGATCATCGAGAAGGTCGCTAAAGATGGATCTTACACTGCGATCTTGGATCGTCGCGCGATTCTTTGGGGGTCAAAAGCCGCTGATCTTACAGACGTGATCGTAAAAGAGTTCGAGAAAACTTCTAAGAAATAAGACAAAGAAGTAAATCTAGTCAGTAGCACTGGCGGGAAGTTCGAATGGCGGTAAAACCGGTTTATGATATCTCGGATATTTTGCGGATACTTCCGCACCGATTTCCTTTTCTTCTTGTCGATCGCGTGGACGTTCTTGATCGCGATCTGAAGGCGAAAAATCGAGTCGGATGGAAGATTCGCGCGATAAAAAACGTGACCATCAATGAACCCTTTTTTCCGGGCCACTTTCCTCATCGGCCCGTTATGCCCGGTGTGCTTCAGATTGAAGCCATGGCGCAGGCGGGCTGTCTCACGGTCGTCGATCCCGACGGTCCCGAGATGGATGTCGCGATTGCCGGGATTAATAATGCTCGGTTTCGTCGGCCCGTCGTCCCTGGGGATCAACTGACTTTGACCGCTGAGATTACAAAAGACCGCGGTCAGATTATGGTTCTCAAATGTCAGATGCTGATCGACGGCGATCTTGTGAGCGAGGCAGAGCTGATTGCCAAGGTCTTCCCGAAAGGTTCGTCATGAGTCAGATTCATCCCTCGAGTGTTATCTCTAAAGAAGCCGAAATAGCTGATGATGTCGTGATCGGACCTTTTTGTATTATCCGGGGACGCGTGAAACTTGGCCGTGGATGCCGTTTGGAATCGCATGTGAGCCTTGGCAGTGACTACGGCATCGTAGAAATTGGCGAGCGAAACGTTTTTAGCGCTGGTGCCGTGGTCGGTGGACCGCCTCAAGATCTCTCTTACCGAAATGAAGCAACGAAGCTTTTTATCGGAAATGACAATATGATTCGCGAAATGGTGACTATCAACATTGGCTCTCCCAAGCAAGGTTGGGGAACAACGCGAGTTGGAAGTCATTGCCTGATCATGGCCTATTCTCATGTGGCCCATGACTGCACGATTGGCGACCATGTTGTTATCGCCAATACCACTCAGCTTGCGGGCCACGTGATTTTTGAAGATCACGTCAAAGTGGGCGGTATCTGCGCTTTCAACCAGTTTGTCAAAGTCGGAAAGTACGCTTACATCGCTGGGGATTCGGCTGTGAATAAGGACATTTTGCCATTCACGATTGCCCAGGGAAAGTATGCTGTTATGCGAGCTACGAACCGCATTGGTATGGAGCGAGCGGGGTATTCGAAAGAAGACGTTGAGGGAATCAATCGCGCTGTCCGCATCATCACAAAAGGTGGAGACACCGTCGATGCATCGATTGCTCGAATCAAGCAAGAGTGCGGTGAGGGACCGGCCTTGGCGGACTTCATCGGATTTGCAGTTAGTTCCACGCGCGGTCTCGCGCTTTAAGGCCTGCACAGTATCGCGCTTAGAGGAAAGAAGTGGCAGCGAAAATGAATACGAAAGCTTTGCGGTGTGCCGTCGTCGGTGTTGGTTACTTGGGCCGATTTCATGCCCAAAAATACGCGAAGCTTGCAAGCCTCGCTGAGGGTGAGCCGGGCTGGGCCGGAGCCGTTGAATTTGTGGGCGTGGCCGACATGGATCCGGTGCGCGCGAAGTCGGTCGCGGACGAACTGAAGACATCGGTATTTTCGATCGACGATCTTTTGCGTAAAGGCCAAAATGGCGAGCTCGATGCGGTCACAATTGCGGCCAGCACGAGAGCTCACTACGAACTCACCAAAAAATTCCTCTCGGCCGGCGTTCACGTGAACGTTGAAAAGCCAATGACGTCCACTCTAGAAGAGGGTGAAGAGGTTGTTCGCCTGGCCAAAGAGAAAAACCTGATTCTTCAAGTCGGTCACGTCGAGCGGTTTAATCCGGCGCTTGTCGCCGCGAAAGAAAAGTTGAAGCGCCCCTTATTTATTGAGTGTCATCGCCTGGCGCCGTTTAAGCCTCGGGGTGTTGATGTCGATGTGGTCTTGGATTTGATGATCCACGACCTTGACGTGATTTTGTCGCTTGTGAAATCGAAAGTGAAATCGGTGTCCGCGGTGGGAACACCTGTGCTGACTCCGCTTGTCGATATCGCCAACGCGCGCGTTGAGTTTGAATCCGGAACGGTCGCAAATATTACCGCCAGCCGAGTTTCGCAGACGGCGACAAGAAAATTTCGCGTGTTTCAAGAAAAGCAGTATCTCTCGATTGATTTTGGTTCAGGCGATGTGAATCTCACCACCAAAACGGGCGGTGATTGGCCTGAAGATTTAGCCAGTGTGACTGACCCGGGCCAACTACCGCTGGAATTTGAACATTGGAGTCTTGAAAAAGGCGACGCCTTATTGTTTGAGACGACAGCGTTTGTAGAGGCGTGTCGCGGCGAAAAGTCCGTCACGGTGTCCGGCGCTGATGGTCTTGAAGCGATGCGATTGGCCAGCCGAATTCAAGATGCCATTAAAGAGTCGCTGCGGGTTCGAAACACTTCCTTAGGACTTGAGGCCTAGCGGTGGGACGAGTTTTGATCGTGGCGGGCGAGGCTTCGTCGAGTCTCTATGCTCAGCGACTGATCGAATTTTGGAAGTCTGACGCCCAGTCTTCAAAGCGGTCTTACGACTTATTCGGAGTGGGTAGTCCCGAGATGGAAGCGCTTGGTTTTAAGCGTCTTGGAAAATCGGAAGAGATGGCCGTTGTCGGTCTTCAAGAAGTGATCAAACATTTCCCTCTGATTCGGCGGGTGTATAAGGCATTGCTCGCCGAATGCGACCGTGAAAAACCGGACTTTGCTCTTTTGCTCGACTATCCCGACTTCAATCTTCGGCTCGCGAAAGATTTGAAGAAGCGCGGGATCCGCGTTGTCTATTATATCTCGCCCCAAGTTTGGGCTTGGCGAACAAGCCGCGTGAATCTCATTCGCAAAGTCGTTGATGAGATGCTTGTCGTGTTCCCGTTTGAAGCCCCGTTTTTTGCAAAACACGGCGTAGCTTCGACATTTGTCGGACATCCACTTTTGGATGAACTGGCGAGGCGCCCCGACGAATCGGCTAAACAAGCGAAAACTCACCGCGAGCGTTACGGCATCGCGCCCGACGAGATTGTGCTTGGGCTCATGCCGGGAAGCCGTGAGAGTGAACTTAAAAGTCATCTCGAAGAGCAATTGGCAGCGGCTGAACTTTTAGTCAGCCGCTATCCCAAAGTTCGGCCTGTGCTTTTGTGCGCTCCGACGATCACTCGTGAGCGCCTTCAAATGGCGACGTCGGACTTTTCGATGCCTCTTCAGATTATCAAAGAAGAGCCACTCGAGATGATCCAGCTGAGCGATATTCTTCTGGTCGCATCGGGTACAGCGACCTTGATGGTGGGGCTCATGGCAAAGCCCATGGTGATCATGTACCGAATGAATGCGGTCACGGCGTGGTTTGCGAAAAAGCTTGTCAAGCACACACGTTTTTTCGGAATGGTGAATTTGATTTTGGACCGCGAAGTCGTTCGCGAGCTTTTTCAAGAAGAGGCTTCGGCCGCAGGTATGGCGACGGAACTTGAAAAGCTGTTGCCGATAGAAAGTCGTCAAGCCAAAGCCTCTGAGCTTTTAGAACTTCGATTGCGGTTGGGTGAACGTGGCGCCACGAAGCGAGTGGCCGAACGTTTGGAGTCGTACTTCGCATCATCGTCTCGGCCAGGTTAATATGAGTCTTGTCCGCATCGCTGATACCATTTGGTTTCGCCAGATATTTGCTCCGCCGCTGGCGCTTTTGTCGCTGGTCTTTGAACTTGTCGTTCGTCTTCGGGCGACGTTGTACAAATGGGGCATTATTCCCTCAGATTCGTGTGGCGCCTTTGTTGTTTCGCTTGGAAACCTTCAAGCCGGCGGCACAGGTAAGACTCCCATCGCTGAATTTTTGGCGTCTCGTTGGCGAACTCGTACCAGGCTCGGGATTGTGAGTCGCGGGTACGGCCGGACCACGCGCGGATCTCACCGCGTGCCGACCCCGGGCGTTGGATCACGGGCCGAAAGAGCCGAAGCCGTCGCAAAATCAGCCGCACTTTATGGCGATGAACCAACACTTCTTTCCGAGCGCCTTGGAACCGATATTCCAATTCAAGTTGGTGAACGGCGATTGACGGCGGCCAGAGATTTAATTGTCAGTGAAGGTGTTCCGTTGATTTTGCTGGATGATGGATTTCAGCACATGGAGCTCAGGCGAAGTTTCGATTATGTTCTGATCGACCTTTCGGCGCCAGCTTGGCACTTCAGGCTTCTTCCTTGGGGTCGCCTCCGTGAGCCATTGGCAGCCCTCGACAGAGCGGACGCTGTTTTGCTAACAAAAACAGAGGGCCTTTCCGAAGAAAAAATAAAGTCCTTCGAACGCCAGATAAGGCGCATTGTCGATGTGCCGGTGATCCGGTTTCAGCAAGTGTTGTCGTGGGAGGGAGCCGAGCTTCAGCCGGGCGATAAAGTGATTGCTGTTGCGGGGCTCGCACGACCCGAAGTTTTTTTTGGACTGGTTCGCGCGCACTCATCAAAACCTGAACTTTTGGGGACCATCGCGTTTAAGGATCATCACGTTTTTGAGAGCGGCGATGTCGATCGGATTCTGGAATTGGCAAGATCTGTTCAAGCTCGCAAAGTCCTTGTCACCGAAAAAGATGCAGTGAAGCTCGCGGCTCTTTGGCCGAAAACTTCTACCGAAGGCGGTACAGCGAACGCTTTACCGACGGCGGACCTGGTTGTTTCGAGACTTGAAGTTCGTCCCGCGCGGGAGTTTGATAAAGAGCAATTGGAGCTCGTCGATGAAATCATTCTTGGGTCACTCCCAAAACCTAAACGCTAAGACCTTGGTTTTACGCGCCGTAAGTTCTGCGGGCCGAGCCGTCAGTTTTTTATTTGCAGTCCTACCGGCGCGAGTGCGCCTTTTCATCGGTGATGTCATTGGCGTCCTATGGTTCGATGTTTTCCGGATTCGTCGGAAAGTTGCCCTCGAGAACTTGAAAATTGCCTTTCCTGAAAAGTCTGAACACGACCGAATTGTGATCGCTCGAAACTCCTTGAGAAGTCTTGGTCGCTGTTTGACTGAGTTCTTTCTGTTTCCGTTTTTCAAGAGATCCGATGTTCCAAAATACTTCACAATTCACGGCCTAGAAAATCTGGAGGCCGCGCGCGCCAAAGACCGGGGCGTTTTAGTGTTGGGCTTACATCTTGGAAATGGTGATTTTGGTATCGCTGCGCTTTCTCGACTTGGGTACGAAATTTCATTGATCTCTAAGAACTTTAAAACCAAGTGGCTCAATGATCTTTGGTTCGGAATGCGAGCGCAGCACGGGACACAGTTCATAGCGCCGGAAAAAAGCTCGTTTCAGATTCTCCGAGCATTGAAGGGGAAGCGGACCATATTTTTTGTGCTGGATCAGTACATGGGGCCTCCCGTTGGGTGCCGTACAATGTTTTTTGGAAAAGAGACGGGAACTGCAATGGGTCTAGCTTTAATTGCTCAGCGAAGTGAAAGCCCGGTTGTTACGGCCTATACTTTTCGCGAGGCGGACGGTCGACATGTGATCGTGATTGGGCCCGAGATTCCATGGCAATCAAGCGTCACGTCGCTTGGCCAGGTTGCAAGGGATGAAGAAAACATAACTACCATGACTCAAGTCTATACGGATAAGCTCGAGGAGATTGTACGACGGTTTCCAGATCAGTGGATGTGGATCCATCGTCGATGGAAAAACTTCGGCTAAAATCAGACGTCTTGAGTCTGACCAGAAAGATTCAATGAAACTGCAAGCGCCCAAATTATTTTTCGCGATACTCGTCGTCCTGATGTTGAGCGGCTGTGCTGGAAGTATTCTGAAATTTGAAAATTCAGAGGCCGTTCTTCAAAACAAAGAGTTCGATACAGCCATCAAGGTAAAAGAGTTGGAAGAACCCGCGCCGGTCGCGGCACCGACCGAAGGATCGACCCAGGCGACAGGGACCGGTGATGGAAAACCGGCTGTGAGCTCGGCCCCCACGACGGTGGTTCCGTCATCAAAAGTCGCCGTAAAAAAAGCGACTCCGAAAAAGACGAAAAAAGGTAAAGCACTTCCTGTCGATACAACACCGAAGCCTCGCGAACCGCGAACGGAAGATGATGAAGGTTTCGTCGGGCGACGTCCGATCAAGGATCCGTACCGTGTTGGCGAAGAAGTGGTTTTAGATATCTCTTACTTTGCGCTTGATGCCGGTGAGTTGAAGATGCAGACCAGGTCATTTGTGGAAGTGAATGGCCGACGAGCATACCGCTTTCACGCGACAGCAAGAACCGTTTCGGTTTTTGAGAGCTTTTATAAGGTCGATGACTATGCAGAAACGCTGGTCGACTTTGAGACGCTTCTTCCTTTCAGCTACACTTTGGATGTCAAAGAATCAAAAGTCCTCAGAGACGCGCGAGCGGTGCATGAGACAGCCGCGGGACAACCTGGAAAAATGAAATTCTGGGATAAGAAAATCACCAAAGAAAGCGGCGTCGAGGAGCGTACTCTTGAGTGGGAGATGCTTCCCTACTCACAAAATATTTTCTCTGCGATTTGGTATCTTCGTGCTTTCACACTGACTCCGGGAAAAAAAATTAAGATCAATATGGCTCACGAAGGTGAAAACATCACGGTCACGTGCGAAGTTCTGCGGCGGGAAAAGCTCAGCACCTCTTTGGGTAAGCTCGACACCGTCGTCATCAGTCCCACGGCGGAAAAAAACGGACAGCCTCATAACATCGGTACGAATTTGTTTTGGCTGACCGACGACGACAGCAAACTCATGGTTCGCATGGAGTCGAAAATCAAAATCGGAAAAATTGTTGGATCGCTGTCGAGTCTCAAAAAGTAAACGCGCCGCCGTCCCCTTTTCCGCGACGCGCGCTTCCTGCGCTCGCCGCGGCGGCTCGGTCCATCCAGGACCTCGGCTCGCGTGGTCGCGAGCTCCCCGCCGCGGAGGTCGCGGAAAAGGGGACGGCGGCGCTTTGCTCGCCCGGGGCGTGGGGAGGTTTCTGTCTCGGTGGGTGTTTTGACTTTGGTCGGGTTCATTGGGGGGATTGGTTTTTCTGATCTAGGTCTTGTATTGAATTTCGTGGGGCTTCGTTACACTTAGATAATGGCGGCTCGCGATTGTCGGTTTTTTAATGGTTATAAGCCTTGTGGAAAAGTTGATTCGCTGGCGTCGGATTGTACCTCGGCTTGCGCTCACTATGATCGCCCCAGAAGCCGTGTTCTGCTGATTCATCTTGGGGCTTTAGGTGCGGTGGTTCGGTCCACGGCTCTTCTTCCGGGAATACGTCGCAAATTTCCAGGATGCCACATTACATGGGTGACTGAGGCTCCGGGAGATGTGCTTTTGCGCGAACATCCTCTAGTCGATCAGGTCATTGTTGCGGATCCCGACGGAATTATTGGCTTAGGCGCTTTGGAATTCGATGTGACTCTGGTCGTCGATAAATCATTGAAGGCTTCTGGTGTCTTGCGGGCCACCACTTCAAAGCGCGTCTTTGGTTTTGTGACCAATCCAAAAACAGGTGGCGTCGAGCCGGCAACGCCTGCGGCTGAAGAGGCGTGGAAGATCGGTCTTTCGAATCAATTAAAATTTCATGTGAACGAAAAAACAGAGACGCGTTTGATTCATGAAGCCTTGGAGCTGGGGCCTTGGCGCCGAGACCTTTACTCGCTTCATCTGAACGAACTTGAAGAGAAACAAGTCGAGGAGCGAAGAAGTGTCTGGAGGGACTCCGCCCACACGGCGCTGATCGGAATCAATACAGGCTGTGCTTCAACCATTGCTTACAAAAAACTCTCGATCAAAGGTCACGTTTTATTGCTTGAAAAAATCAATCGGCGCCTACCGACAGCGCGACTGATTTTGTTGGGCGGACGAGAGGACACTCTTCGCAATCAGACGATCGCAGAAATGTGCCGTGAGCTTGGCGTACAAGTGATTGAATCTGAAACTGAAGCTGGTCTTCGAGACGGCATGATCAGTGTTGCAGCGTGCGACCTTGTAGTGTCGGGAGACAGCCTTGGGCTTCACATGGCGCTGGGTTTTCAGAAACCGACCGTCGCTTGGTTTGGTCCGACATGTTTGCAAGAGATTGATCTATACAATGGAATTGCCGTTCAGACGAAGGCCCCATGTGCTCCGTGTTGGAAGCGTGAGTGCTCAAAATCAGTCATGTGTTACGACCAAGTGGATTTTGATCAGATGACGACCGCCGTGCAAACGCTTCTCACTTTGAAAAGAGAGATGCAGATCAAGGCCCGTCTTGAGATCGCTCCCGACTTGTGATCTCGTGAGGTATGGGTACCTCGCCGCGACACATCGCAATTCTTCAAACCGCGTTTCTTGGCGACACTTTGCTTTCCATTCCTTTAGCGAAAGAATTAAAGCGCCGGGGCTACCTGCTGACTCTTTTATGCCGCGTGGGCTTGGGTGAAATTTTTCGAGCGACGGGCCTCTTTTCGCATGTCATCGAAATTGAGAAGGGCGAGGCCTCGTCTTACCAAAACGCACGTCACGAGCTTAATAAGATTTGGAAGGACGCGGACACACGAATTCTTCTAAGTCCGCATGAATCTCAGCGCTCGAAGTTCTTCGCGTTGAAACTTCGTTTGAGCCGAGAGGCCACTGAAACTATTGGCTTTCGCGATCGAAGCTTTGCGCTTGGTTTAAGTCGAATGGCGTACACGCACTTAGTGGATCGACCCATGAATTTGCCAGAGTCTTTGCGCCAGATGGCGTTGCTGACAGCTTCGTGCTTCGAAAAGCACGAAGTATGGTCAGAAAAATTGGCGACGTATGATCGGTCTCAAGGACTTTCCGGCGGAAGAGATTTGTCCGGATCACTTCTCTCTGTTCCCGATTGGGCCTCGATGCGCGTCGAGCATTTGCAGGATGGAGCGACGGTAGAGTCCTTCGGGTCTGCTTCGAGCCCCGCCAAACTCATCGCCATTCTTGCGCCCGGGTCTGTTTGGAAAACCAAACAGTGGACTGAGGAAGGTTTCGTCGAGATCGGAAAAAAACTATCGGCGAGTGGTCGACATATCGTCGTCACGGGATCGAAAGACGAAGCTGAACTTTGCCAGCGAATTGCCGAACGCATTGCCGAGCGCAATGGACGTGGCGCCGTCTCGTACGCGGGCGTTCTGTCTCTTTTGGAAACGGCCCAAGTGATGGCGAAGGCCGACGTCGCCGTTGTGAACGACTCGGGAAGCATGCACTTGGCAGCTCTGGTTGGAACACCGACGGTCGCGATATTCGGTCCAACCGTTTTAGATTTCGGCTACCGGCCTTGGTCTGAAGTCGCAAACGTGGTGGAGCCATCAGAAGCCCTCAGCTGCCGCCCTTGCGGCCTGCACGGATCCCAAGTTTGCCCCATAGGAACCCACATCTGTATGAAAAACACGACCGCCACTCAAGTCTGGCAAAAAATCGAAACCCTCCTGGTACGAGAGACTTAAAGCTGAAATCAGCTAAAAAAACAGGAACTCGCTCAAAAAATAAAGCCGAAAGCTCCAATGGTTCTGCGGAACGGAAGGAGTCGACGAAAAAGAAGGGATTCCGACAAGGCCGCAAGGCCGAGGTCGCCGCAGAAAAGCTCGCTCCCCCTGCACAAGGAAAGACTGAGGTCGCTGGAGAAAAGCTCGCGCACCGCAGGATGCGGTACTAAGCGCGAGTTCAGGATGAACGGCTTTGTCGGAGGCGAGCTCGGCCTTGCGGCCTTGGCGCCTCAATCCTTATAGTCGTCGACGTTTATTTCGTAGCGTTTGATTTTTCGAAGCAAAGTATTCTTAGGAATATTCGCTTCCGCGACAGTCTTGTTGATTCGGCCTTTGTTCGCGCGCAACGCAGAAATGATAAATTCCTTTTCCGCCTGCTCCTTGAATGAATCGTAATCCATCTGTCCGCCCACAGAAACTTGGGCCGCTTGGGCGGGGCCCATGTTTTCTTTTGCTTTCGCGATCAGATTTTCAGGTAGCGATTGAAGCGTGATCCGCTCGGAATTTTCGACAATGAACGAACGCTCAATCACATTTTCGAGCTCGCGGATATTGCCCGGCCATCGGTAGCGTTTCAAAACCGCCATGGCATCTTCTGTAATTCCTGTGATCGAACGATTGTGAGCGCGCGAAAAACGCTTCATAAAGTACTGAGAGAGTTCGCCAATATCGTCGATTCGGTCGCGCAGCGGCGGAAGAAAAATCGGCATCACGTTCAAACGATAGAAAAGGTCTTCGCGAAACGTACCTTCTTCAATCATTTTCTCGAGGTTTCGATTGGTCGCAGCGATAATTCGAGCGTCCGTTTTGACTTCGCGATTCGAACCGACGGGCATAAACTTTTTTTCTTGAAGGACGCGCAATAGACGAACCTGCATCTCAGGTTTCAGCTCTGCAATTTCATCCAGGAAAATCGTTCCGCTGTTGGCGAGCTGAAATTTTCCGATCTTTCGCTCGTGAGCACCCGTGAAAGATCCTTTCTCGTGTCCAAATAATTCGCTTTCCATCAAAGTTTCTGGGATGGCGCCGCAGTTGATGGCGATCATCGAGCCAGATTTTCTTGGAGAGTTGAAATGTATAGCGCGTGCAACAAGTTCTTTTCCTGTCCCATTTTCGCCGCGGATCAAGACGTTCGTGTCGACCTTGCAAAGGCGGTGAATGAGATCAAAAACATCGCGCATTTTTTTGCTCGTACCGACAAATTCGCTATCGATGTCATCGTCAAAAATCGGATTCGATAGTGCTAAACGAGAAACCATTTCGCGGGCTTCATTCGCTCGAGTGACGATATCCACAAGCTTGTCGGGTTGAACTGGTTTTTCAAGGTAGTCGTAAGCACCTTCTTTGATCGCAGCGACCGCATCTTGAAGATTCGAGTGCGCCGTCATCAGAACGACGAAAGTTTTTGGATCATGTGACTTGATCATTTTCAGTGCTTCGATACCAGTGAGCTCAGGCATGCGAACATCCATCAAAACCAAATCCCAATCACCGGCTTTGAACTTTTCGACGGCTTCGCGCCCATCGGCCGCTTCATTAATGTCGAACTCGAAGTCGGGCATCGAATTACGTAGAATTGAAATAACCGACTTTCGAAGTTCGGCTTCATCGTCAACGATCAGTGCTTGTATACGTTTTTTCATCTGTTCCTGCTTACTCCGTGGGAAGTTTAAAGCCAATGGTCGTCCCGGTTCCGGGTTGACTGTCGAGAAACACCTGGCCGCCGTGAAGCTCGACAAAGTATTTCACGAGATAGAGTCCAAGGCCAGATCCACTCGCGGTCGTGTGCGCTTTATGACCTCGCGTAAACTTGTTCCACACAAGACCGTGGTCCTCGATCGGAATTCCGGGTCCAGTGTCGGCAATCCGAACGACGACGTAGTTTTCTTCTTCCGTCGAAGAAACGGTGATATTGCCACGCGGCGGGGTGTACTTCACCGCGTTCTCAACAAGGTTGTGAATCATCTCTTCAATGAGCGTTGGATCGGCCTCAATTGAAAACTGCGGTTCTAGAACTTCACGAATGTCGATGTTCTTTTCACGAGCCAGGGGGCGAAGTCGACTTAAGACACGTTCAATCGATTCATTGATGTCGAGCGGCTCTCTAGAAATCGAAAACTCGCGAGCTTCGATTTTTGTGACCTGAAGAATACTTCGAATGTAGCGATTTAAATCCTCCGAAGAGCGGCGCAGATTCTTTAAGTCGTCCACCAACTCTCCATCGGAAACGTGGGACAAGAGGCGGTCGCAGATCGCTTGAATCTTTGCGATTGGCGTCTTTAAATCGTGGCTCATCATGCTGACAAAGTTTGTTTTTAGCTGCTCAAGTTCTTCAGTGGCTTTCCGATCTTGCTCGAGTCGCCAGTTTCTGGCCTCGTTCGCCGAGACCTGGTGACTCAAAAAGACGATGTACGTGACGGCAATTTGAACAACGGGACCCACGGCTGGAATCCAAAAGGCAAACGAATCAAAAAGCCAGGCGGACAGCGAAAGCCAACCCAGCGCACACAAAACAATTCCAAAGATCACGATCGGTTGAGGGTAGTTCAAAATGAAAACGACCGCGGCTGCGACAAGAAGTCCTGAGAACAAAAAAGAAATCCATAGCGGCACTCGCTGGGGCTCTTTTTGTCTCAGCTGATTGTCGGTGATATTGGCAATCGCCTCAGCGCGGCTCATTCGTCCTAGCGGTGTCGTGTAAAGTTCGCTCGCATCTGAGCGATTCCCAATGATGACGACTTTTCCATGAAATGCTTCAGGCGGCACGCGGCTCTCAAGAAGATCCCGAACAGAAACTGTCGGAAAAGATCCGGCCGCGCCGAGGTAGTTGATCTCGACCGGCGCATCGAAGGCGGCCCGATCGAAGTCGACCGCAGTTCGAACCGAGCGCACTTCACCTTCGCTTTGCGCGCGAGGCGTTTCGGCCAAAGCGGCAATCTCGGCCAGTCGAGTTCCCATGTGCGGAATCTGCACAAGCGAACGAGCGTAACGCCGAAGTGTTCCATCATCATCGACTCTGAGACTTCGAATCGCGACATTGCGATTGTAGGTCGCAGCGAACACTGGAATCAGCGCGCGTCCCGCGCTGTCGAGATCGGCGCCCCAGACAATGCGCGGATCTTCAAACAGTGCGCGCGTCGCGGGGCCGACTTTTCCGGTTCTCACGCTTTCGCCAAAATGAAAAGTAATACCGATGGCGACGGGCAGATCGGCGAGAACACGCGAGAGGACTCGCTCCCAAAGAACTGTGTTCCAAAAAAGTGAGTCGCCCGCATTTGAAACTTCTTTGAGGGGACGAAGTATATTTCGAATTTGTGGATCCAGCGCGATCCAATCTCTTTCGTTCACATCGATGACGACAATCCGAGAGTCGAGAGAGGCTGGTCGTGGCCCGCGAAGTTTGTAGCGAAGATCGTGGCTTGAACTTTGGTCAATTGTGATGAGGATTGCGCCAACAGCCCAGCACAAAAGAGCGCGCGCCGCGATCGAGCGTTTGCGCCAAAGCTTCAGCGCGATTCCCCAGAATCGGCGACGACGGCTTTCGAGACGGCGGCTCTCGATAAAATCTTGGACGAAGCTCATTAACGCTGTGTAGCAAGGCTCGGGACGGATGTCCATGAGTGGTAGGGTTTCGCTATGAGTTTTATGAGTTTTGACGGTGTTGCGGACTTCGCCAGATCGGCCCTGGCGCCGGGCTTTGCCTACGGATCCTCGACGGTGCTCACGATTGGGAATTTTGACGGGGTTCATCGCGGGCATCAGGAGCTTTTAAGGCGCGCGGTCGTGCGGGCCCGAGGCCTTGGCGTACCCGCAGTAGTTTTCACTTTTGAACCGCATCCTGTGGCTGTTTTGAGGCCAGATCTGAAGCTTCGGCGGCTTTTTGATGCCGATGATCGACGTGAGCAACTGGAAAAAATTGGTGTCGACATCCTTGTCGTCGAACCTTTTTCACGACGTTTTTCACAGCTCACGCCTGAAAAATTTTTGATCGAAAGTGTTATTCGACCGTTTCAGCCCAAAGCGGTTGTCGTCGGTTATGACTTCAGTTTCGGTGCGAACCGCGCGGGGGGAATTGATTTTTTACGAGCCCACGCAGAGGCTCCCGGCGGCGCTTTCGATGTCGAAGTGGTAGCGCCGGTGACGATCGATCTTGGAGGAAACGAAACCATCGTTTCTTCGACGCGAATTCGGCAGGCGCTGGCGGTCGGGCGCGCCGATGAAGCCAAAGAACTTTTGGGCCGCGCTTACGTTCTACGTGGAATTGTAAAAAAAGGTGCAGGGCGAGGACGGACCATAGGAATACCTACGGCCAATATCGACCCAACGATTGAGCCGGGTCTTCAGACCGGAGTGTATGCCGCGTGGGCCTTGGTGCGCGGTCAGAGAATGGAAGCTTTGGTCAATGTCGGAGTGAATCCGACCTTCGAGGGAAAAGACTCTGTCGTTCTTCATATCGAAGCTCATTTGCCGAAATATGACGGCACAAGAAATGGCGATCTCTATGGTGAGAAGTTGGAGCTTGGTTTCATTCAAAAAATTCGCGCTGAGCGAAAGTTTTCAGGGGCAGAAGAGCTCGTCGCACAAATCCAAAAAGACATTCAACAAGGTCTGGAAATTCTAAAAAAAGAGAAAACTCTGTGAGCGCATCGGTTGTCATTCCAATGAAAGTACAAATTTTATCGATTGGTGGCGATGCCGTCGACCGCGATCGCACAAGCGCCCTGATGAAGGTACTAAAACCGGTTTCATCAAAAGAGATAGAGACGCTCGATGGGGCGACGGCATTGCTTGACGACGATTTTGAATCTCTGGGCTTTGAGAGAAGTTCACCCGTTTTGATCCGTCTTCTAGGTAAGACGCAAATCGATGCGCTTCGTTGGTTGGGACCAAAAGGGCGTGTCGCGACAGACGCCGCTATCTTAGGAATCGTTGAAGCCATCTTGTGCGTTTCCGGCGAAGCACCTCGAGCTATGACGGCTCTCCCGACCGCCTTTGTCGCAGCGTTTGCCGTTCGCAAAGTGGTATTCGATGCGACGGGCACTGCGATGATGATCGGAGCACAGGATGAAGTCAGGTCGATGGCCTCTGGATTGGCGCGACTTGGTTTTAAGAAAATAATTGTTGTCGATGCAGATGACAAAAAAGCGACCGACATGGTTCACGTTTTGAAGCGTCGGCTTCTAAATATCGACATCTCCGCTTTGTCGCACACTTTGTTGACTCAAGCGCCGAATGACTCTTCGGTCGCCGTTAATCTTGCGGGCGTCGAAGATTCATCGTTGATTGAAGATACGTCGTATTTAAATTTTCTTAAAAAAAACGGAGTCTGGATCGATTGGAGTTCGGCTACGACCGAGCTTGGTCACTCCGAAGAAATCCGAAGTTCATCAGCGCAGGTCATTCCGTCTGAAGTTATTCGCGCATGGCGTGAAGTGGGACTATTGATGGGGTATTCGGAAATATGGGGTCCAACTGGACAAAAGCCAGAGACGCTGGCTCTGGAAATTGAGAAAGCTTGGCTACCCACGCTCAAGTTAGTGCCGAAAACAGACTCGCCGTAAGTCGGGGCCGAGACATGGTTAGATGCCCAGGCCGAACAAACTTAATAGTATAAGACTGTGGGCGGTGCCTTTGTTGCCCAGCGGTTTCCAATGTTTTAGGGCCAAGGAGTGGTCATGTCATTTTCTGGAAGCAGTTCGGCCGGCGGAGCTGGATCGAACTCTGGTGTGGGTGCAAAAAAAACGGTCGGTGAACTTCTTGTCATCGAGCGAAAAGTTTCCGCGCTTCAGTTAGCCGAAGCCCGCGACGACCAAAAGCGAAACGGCGGACGATTGACGTCGGCGTTGGTTCGTTTGGGTCACATGAACGACAAGGAGTTGGCAGAGTTTCTGGGCTCGCAGTACAATGTACCGGCGGTCGATCTTGAAAACTTTGATATCGACGATGTTGCGCTGGCTGCTGTCACACGCGAAATTTGCGAAAAGCATCTTGTTATTCCAGTGTCGCGCGCGGGCGACACGCTTGTTGTCGCTTTTTCGGATCCTTCGAATCTGTTTGTTCGCGATGATCTTCGATTCATCACCAAATGCAAAATCGAAGTCGTGGTTGCAGCAGAAAACGTCATTCAAAAAGCGATCGAAAAATATTACCGCAAGGGCGGCAATATGGGCGCCCTTGTTGACGAGATGGAGAACTCGGACGAGGCCTTGAACTTCACGCAGTCCCTTGAGGCTCTGTCGTTGGACAAAGACAACGAATCGGGTCCCATTGTGAAATTCGTGAACATCATGCTGGCGGAATCAATCAAGCTGAAAGCTTCCGATATTCATATTGAGCCCTATGAGAAACGGTTTCGTGTCCGCTTTCGAATCGATGGACTGCTTCACGAAAAAATTCAGCCACCTCCCGGAGTCGCCGCAGGACTCACGAGCCGTTTAAAAATCATGTCAAGGTTAGATATCGCCGAACGCCGAAAGCCTCAAGACGGTCGATTAAAGGTTAAGACGGCCGCGGGACAGGAAGTCGACTTCCGCGTGAGTGTTTTGCCGACCCTGTTCGGTGAAAAAGTCGTTATGCGTTTGCTCGACAAAGGAAACTTGAAGCTTGATATGACCAAGCTTGGATTTGAAGAAGATGACTTGAAGGCCTTTCGCGAAAAGATCAACGAGCCTCAAGGCCTCGTGCTTGTGACGGGCCCGACCGGATCCGGTAAAACTGTGACGCTTTACTCGGCTCTTCAATCGCTGAACGATCCGCAAATTAATATTTCGACAGCCGAAGATCCGGTGGAATTCAATTTGGACGGGATCAACCAGGTGCAAGTGAATGCCGAGATTGGTTTCGACTTCGCTGATGCCTTGCGATCATTTCTTCGTCAGGATCCCGACGTCATTCTGGTGGGCGAGATTCGAGATTTGGTCACGGCGCAGGTCGCGTTCAAAGCGGCCAGTACGGGCCACTTAGTCTTGTCCACGCTTCATACAAACGACGCTCCAGGAACTGTCTCTCGTTTACTTGATATGGGTGTCGCGCCCTACGTTATTACTTCAACGGTCACTTTGGTTCTAGCTCAGCGCCTGGCCGGTAAAGTCTGCGAGCGCTGCAAAGAGCCGCACAAAGTAGAAAAAGAAATGCTGATCAAGGCCGGAGTTCCCGAAGAAGAGGTCGACGACTACGAAACAATGCGCGGTGCGGGTTGCGCCAACTGTAACGGCTCGGGCGTTAAGGGACGAGTGGCGATGTATGAGGTTATGCTGATGACCGATACTTTGCGCGATGCGATCTTGTCCGGCCAGGGCCCCGTTGAAATTAAAAAGGCGGCCCTTCGCGGTGGGATGCGTTCGCTTCGAAGAGCCGGCTTGATGAAGCTTAAGAAGGGCGAAATTTCCTTTGAACAGCTGATTGCGATGACTGTGAGTGATGAGGTCGCGACTAAATAGGTGAGCGACGTTGGTCGTTACGGGTGAATCATGGTTTCTCTTCTGCAGCTCTTAAAATTTGCGACGGATCAAGGTGCTTCCGATTTGCACTTGGTAGCGGGCTCACAGCCGGCGCTTCGGGTGAATGGTCGTATCGTGAGAGTAAAAAGTGAAACCCTCACCAAGGAGCTTACAAGAAAGCTTTGTTATTCCGTTCTCAGTGACAACCAAAAAGCAAAGTTCGAAGAAGAGCGCGAGTTGGACTTTAGTTTTGAAGTTAAAAATATGGCGCGTTTTCGAGCCAATCTTTTCTTTCAGAGAGGATCAGTTTCAGGCGTATTTCGTAAAGTTCCTGTCACGATGCCGAAATTTTCTGATCTCATGATGCCAGCAGGCATTGGAGAACTGACGACACTTCCTTATGGACTCGTTCTGGTCACCGGTCCGACGGGATCTGGAAAGTCGACCACGATTGCAAGTTTGATCGACAAAATTAATCAGGAGAGCTTTGGCCACATCGTCACTCTTGAAGACCCGATCGAATTTATTCATCCCCACAAAAACTGCATCGTGAATCAACGTGAAGTCGGAATGGACAGCGCGTCCTACACAGATGCGATGAAGTATCTTTTGCGACAAGATCCTGACGTCGTTTTGCTTGGTGAGATGCGAGATTTAGAGACGATCGACGCGGCTCTTATTACGGCAGAGACTGGCCACTTGGTCTTTGCAACGCTTCATACGAACTCTGCCATTGCGACCATCAACCGAATCGTGAGCGTATTTCCGTCCGAGCAACAAGAGCGCGTTCGGGTTCAGCTGTCTTTCACGCTTCAAGCTGTCATTTCTCAAAGACTTCTGCCGGCTCTGGGCGGCGGTCGTACGGTGGCCTGCGAGTTTTTAGTTATGACACCTGGAATTCGCAATCTTGTCAGAGAAGGTAAAATGCATCAGATCGAATCTATGATGCAGGTCGGACAAGAAAAGTCGGGAATGGTTACGATGAATCAGTGCTTGGTTCAGCTCGTGCTTCGCCGAAAAATTGATCTTCGTACGGCGTTTGAATCTTCGCCCAACATCGAGCAGCTTGAGAAAATGTTGAAACAGGCAGGTGTGTAATGGGTCGTTACGTTTTTGAAGCCCGCGATGGGCGAGGGCGCGTCTTTAAGGGCGAGCTTGATGCCCCCAGCGAGAACGAAGCGCGCATTCGGTTGCGTGCCCAGAAGTTAATGCCGATGAAGCTGGCGCAAGCCGAGCAAAAAGTTTCGGCGTTAAAAAAAGTCGACGGGAAAAGTGTCCCAGCAAAAGAGCTTCAGATTTTTACTCGGCAGCTGTCGACTTTGTTGGGCTCGGGAATACCAATTTTGCAATCACTTGAAGTCTTGTCACAGTCCCAGCGAAGTCCGGGCATGTCGATCGCCATGAAAGCGATGATCAACGACATCAATCAGGGCCGCCGCTTTGGTGAGGCCATGGCCGAGCATCCGTTGGTGTTTGATCGATTCTACGTGAATATGGTCAAGGCCGGCGAGGAGTCGGGAAATATCGATTCGATTTTACTGCGGCTTGCCTCCTACATTGAAAAGGCTGTGAAGCTGAAGTCTCAAGTCAAAGGAGCTCTGGTCTATCCGATTGCAATTATGGTCGTCGCCTTTGTTGTCGTTGCCGGCCTTCTGGTTTTCGTTATTCCCAAGTTCGAAACAGTTTTCGCAAGTTCAGGTCAAGAGCTACCGGGCCTCACGAAAATGGTCGTTTCGATGTCAAAAGTCTTTATCTCCTACTGGTGGATTGTCATCGGCGGCATCGTGGGTGGGAGTTTTCTTGCCATGAACTACTACCGAACAGACGACGGTAAAAAGACCATCGATGGAATTCTGATCGATCTTCCTTATATGGGTGATCTTATTCAAAAGTCAGCCGTCGCTCGCTTCACAAGAACTCTTGCGACTCTCTTGGGTTCCGGTGTTGCTATTATGGAAGCGCTTGAGATTTCATCGAAAGTAACTGGTAACCACGTGATCGAAAACGCACTGCTGCGAGCCCGTGAGGCGATCTCAGAAGGAAAGTCACTGACGGTCCCTCTCTCAAAAGAAAAATATATCCCGCAGATGGTGACGCAGATGATTGGCGTCGGAGAACAGACTGGAAACATCGATGCCATGCTCAACAAAGTTGCTGACTTCTATGAAGATGAAGTCGATGTGGCCGTGAATGCGCTGACTTCGATTATGGAGCCGCTTTTGATGGTCGTCCTTGGCGGTATTGTCGCCGTCATGGTTATTGCGATGTACCTTCCAATTTTCAATATGGCAGGCTCGGTCCAGTAGGTCTTTTTCGGTCGGATCTAGGAAGGAGACGAACGCACGATGCAAGAGGAAGTGAAGGGGTTTGATTTCTCGCGAAGTCGAACGCCGATGACTGTCATCGCTGCTGTACGTCTTGGATTCCATCTGGCAATCCTTCTCATCATTTTAGGTTTTCAGGCCATCCAACCGGAGTTCGTCAACAGCGAAGTCTTGCTTCCTGTTTATGTTCTCATGGCCATCGCGTTTTCAATTCATTCGATCTACTTGGTTTTTTTCGATCGGGCGTTGAATTCATGGCCCATAACGGCCTTTCTTTTCTTTTTCGAATCATTTTTCATCACCGGCCTCATACACTTTACGGGCGTCAATCAGTCCATTTTCTTATTCCTCTATCTCGTCAATATTATCTTGTGCGGTTTCGTTTTTCAGCGACGTGGCGCCAACGTTTTATCGCTTTGGACGTCGATTCTTTTTAGTGTCTTGATGATCATGGGGCCCGAGCTTAAGGGTCAGGCTTTGTTTTTTGCCGTCGGTCTTAATAACATCGCGTTTTTTGCCGTCGCCGGTCTTGCGGGGTACTTAAGCGAACAGCTGGACTTCATGGGCCGGTCCCTTGAAGCGCAAGGTAAAGATTTGCGAGTTCTTCGAAATCTTCAGGCTCTCATCGTCGACAACATGGCGACAGGTTTAATCACGGTCGATGACAAAGGGGTTTGCCTTCAGGCGAATCGTGCGGCTTTTGAGATCATAGACCCGATTCCAAGGGTCCTTGTTGGACGCACGCTGGACTCCTTCTTGCCTGGTTCTCACGCAGCAGTTTCCGAAGCGCTTGCGAAGATTTCGACGCCCGTGAACGGGACGATTGAGCGAACCGCGCGGATCGATTGGATTCATCAGAACCCGATGCAGGGACGACAAACGCTGGAGCTTGTTGTGAGTCGGCTTCCGATTGAAAGTGAACTGAACGGATTCATCGTCACGTTTCACGACTTAACGAGGGTTCGACGACTCGAGTTTGCGATGCGGCAGAGTGAAAAGATGGCAGCTGTCGGGCAGTTGGCAGCCGGGATCGCTCATGAAATTCGGAATCCTTTGGCGTCGATGAGTGGTTCGATTCAGATGCTCGATGCGGGTTTCTCGAGTGAGCAAGCAGAAGAGAAGAAACTCATGCGCATCGCGCTTCGCGAGATTGATCGATTGAACAATCTCATTACCGAGTTTCTCGATTTCGTTCGGCCTGAGTTGATCAAAGACGACCCGGTCGATATCAATTCGGTTCTTCGCGACGTTTTAGAGATGGCAAAGCTCAATAAAAACTTGCGCTCGGAGATCCAGCAAGTTGTCCGTCTCAATGCCACGCGCGTAATCCCTGGTCATCGCGATAAGCTAAAACAGGCCTTTCTCAATATCGTGATGAACGCCTACCAGGCGATGGGCGATACACCGAATCCGAGCATTGAAGTGGAATCAAAGGATCGAGACGATACGGTCGTTGTGACGATTCGCGATCACGGCTGCGGTATTGACGAAGTCGGCTTGCGCCGGATTTTTGAGCCGTTCCACACAACAAAACCTAAAGGTACAGGTCTAGGTCTCGCGATCACTCATAAAATCATCGAAAACCACTCGGGACGAATTTATGTCGAGAGTTCAAAGGGTGTTGGGACCGAGTTCACGCTTGAGTTTAAGATCAATCCGCAAGGAGTGAACAAATTAAGTCTTGCCGATTCTGAGAGGGCAAACGAAGATTTTTCTAAGGCCTTTCGTGGACAGAAGCGTTCGGGGCATGGCTAGTGCCGACCTTTGGTCGGTCGGATTGTTTTTTGGAGGTTCTAAGTGAAGCCGCGTATTTTAGTTGTAGATGATGAAGAGTCGATTCGCGAGTTTCTCGATATCATGCTTCGCAAAGAAGGCTATGAAGTCACTTGTGTCGAAGACGGTCAAAAGGCCATCGATATCTTAAAGAAAAAGTCTTTTGATCTGGTGATCTCGGATCTTCAGATGCCCAACGTCACGGGAATTGAGCTGCTCAAGCACTGTCGCGAGACATATTCGGATTTGCTCTTCATGATGATCACGGCCTTCGGTACTGCTGAAAGCGCCGTTGAAGCGATGAAGATGGGCGCTTACGACTACATTACGAAGCCTTTCAAAATTGACGAAGTCCGCATCAATATTGCGAACGCACTTCGCAGCCGAAATTTAGAAGTTGAAAACCGAGTTCTTCGAAAAGAGCTGCAAAAGGAATATTCCTTTCAAAACCTCGTTGGTAACAGCGAGGCGATGCACAAGATTTTTGAACTGATTCGCAAAGTCTCGGATTCGCCGACCAACGTCCTGGTGACGGGTGAAAGCGGTACTGGAAAAGAAATGGTCGCCAAAGCGATCCATTACAACAGTCCGCTGAAAGACCGCCCGTTTGTGTCGGTGAACTGCGGAGCTATTCCTGAAAACCTTGTCGAAAGTGAACTCTTCGGTCACAAGAAGGGATCGTTCACTGGCGCTGTCACGGATAAGGATGGCCTCTTCGAAGTCGCCGATGGTGGAACTCTATTTTTGGACGAGATCGGTGAACTTCCTCTCAGCTCTCAGGTTCGAATTCTTCGCGCGATCCAGGAAAAAACGGTTCGTCGTGTCGGCGGTACCGAGGACGTGAAAGTCGAAGTGCGAATCATCGCGGCCACGAACCGTGACCTCGAACAAATGGTTCAGCAGGGGACTTTCCGGCAGGATCTTTATTATCGCCTGAACGTTATCAACATCCGTACACCCGCACTTCGCGAGCGCCGCGACGATATTCCGCTTTTAGCGGTTCACTTCCTTCAGAAGTACAGCGACCGCTTTAGTAAAGCCGTGCAGACGATTTCTAAAGAAGCGATGGATCTGCTTAAGAAGTACGACTTTCCTGGAAACGTGCGCGAGCTTGAGAACATCATGGAGCGCACGGTGGCTCTTGAATCCGGCGCGACGGTTTTGCCGGAATCTCTTCCCCAGTTCGTCAACACGCCGACGGGTCGAAAAATGGTTTCGAGTGACGGGATCGAGATCACTGATGAGGGTATAGATCTTCAAAAAGTACTCGATCAGTTAGAAAAAGAACTTCTCGTCAAAGCGATTCACCAAGCCAACGGCGTAAAAAAGCGAGCCGCCAAACTTCTCGGCATTACTTTCCGCTCGATGCGCTACCGCGTTGAGAAGTTCAGTCTCGGAAAAGTTGATGACGACGAGTTGCCAGACGAAGAATAGCCCCGATGCTTTCGATCGAACAAGAGCCGATTCGCCTGCCTCCGATTCAGAATGAAGCCGAGGTTCCTGAAGGACGGCTGGTGATTTTTACTGATCATCGAAAGTTGCTCATGCCTCGGCGGTTCCAATTTCTTTGGGACCAAACTCGAATTGGCGCCTCTATTTATGACCTTTGTCTTCGCCTTCGAGCCCGGGGCGAAACCACTCGGGTTTTTTTAGAAGTGGCCAGTTACCTTTGTTTTCTGGTGGATCACGATTTGATCGACGATCTTCGCATGGTTCGTCTGGCGGACTCAATCCGCGGCGAATATGAGTGGCCCAGTGACGTTCTCTCAACACTCAGAGTCTCTGGTGAAATCGCAACGTGGGCCCGCCGGGCTCAACCGCGAGTTCCGTGGACGTCTCGGTCGTTTGATTTTCTTTCTTCAGTCTTCGTAATTTTATCGATTCCCTTCACGGCTCTACTGGCTGGATTACTTTTCGACTCCGAGGCACGGCCAACGGCATCATGGATTCTTTTTTTCGTCGCCGGATTTGGTTTCGCGGGAGTTGTCGGAAGGACCGGTGTCGCTGTTTTTAGATCGTTCGCTTCGAATATTGCTGGAGATGCCGGAGAACTTCGATGGGTCATGGACCCACTGGGTCCCCACCTTTATTTCAAACCGCACACAGTGACGGGGGCTTTTCGGCGGGCCACGGATTTTGCGCTCTGCTTTGGCGTCGTGACGATTCCTTTGGCCTTAATACTTTTCGTTCAGTCGCTCGGCGGCCGCTGGGCCGAGGCGGCTCCTCCAAACTCATGGTCTCTGATGTTGATGGGCGCGCTCTTTTTATCTGCTCTTTCAACTCATCCTGCCACACGAAGCCAGCTGACTGAGTCCCTTCGGGTTTGGAATCGCACCCCAACGGTGTGGCGCGAAGACGATGAACTGCGCGAGGTTGAGTTTTTTCATCGCATCGGCGGATTTGTGTCCGTAGTACTGGCCGCTCTTTATATCGGTCAAATTATCACGGCCTCATTTCAGCTTGCGGCCTCAAATCTTGCGGCAAGTTTTCAAACCGGGACTGCGATTTTATTTTTTACGCTTTTTATCTTCACTTTAGCTATTTATGTCGAACCATTTCTTCGGCACGAGCTTCCCGGGTCCTCGAAACGCAATCGGCGTCGACGTCTTTGGGCGACTCGTTTAAAAATTTTGTCGGTGGCCGCCGCGGACCGCGAACTTTGGAATGAGCTTCCGGTTCTTCGTCAACTCACAGCGCCTCTTCGGCGCCAGCTTGTGGGTGCTGCGCGCGTTGTTCAGTTCAAACCAGGTGTTTCGATTTGTCGGCAAGGTGACACCGATCGCTCACTCTATATTGTTCTTGAGGGTAAGCTTGGCGTTGCAAAAAGTTTTGAAGGTCGGCGGCGAAAAGTCGTAGCGATTCTATCTGCGGGCGCCGCTTTTGGAGAAACAGCTTTTTTCTTTGGAAGTCCGCGAACCGCCGACGTTGTCGCCATGGAGTCGAGTCGACTTTTGGAGATTCCTTACTTACATTTGATGAAGGACTTGGATTTGTCATCGAGTGATGAATTCCAGTTTCGCGTTTGGCTTCTTCAAGCACTTTCTGGAAATGCTATGCTGAAGGAGCTTCCCAGTGAAGCTATGGACACTTTGATTTTCGCAGGGACTCGAAAGACCTTTCGAGCTGGTGAAGCGATATTTACAGAGGGTGCTCCGGCCAGCGAGTGCTATTTCATCGCCCAAGGTCGCGCGTCGGTGCTTCAGGGCGGACGCAAAATTTCTGAAATGGGAGCGGGCGACGCCTTCGGTGAAATCGCGCTGTTGAAACCTGGAAGTCGGCGAACGGCTTCGGTGGTTGCTGATAGCGATCTTTTGTGCATGGAGCTTCAAGTCGACTCCTTTTGGGCGCTGCTGGCCGCTCGTCTCCCGTTGGGAACCGAAGTCGAGCGCTTAGCCATTCGACGCTTAAAAGCCGACGACGATCGCCGCGCCCGAGGCGAGTAAAGCGACGTTTTGCGGCACTCGTGGGTTGCGAAAACCACTGGTAGCGAAATGAACTTGGCTTCCAGATTGCTCCCTCAGAGTTCGCTTCCTGTAAGGAGGCATCGTCGAATTTCGAGGGAGCGGACCGTGTTGCTCAAAACCCTTGCGATTCAGGCCTTGGTGCTCGTGTTTTTCACGATCTCTGGCTTGTCCGCTCAGGCTAATATTTTTATTGAAGACCTGAGGCAGGACGTTTTTCCTGTGCCTCTTGAATTCCAACCTATTGGTGTTCTTCGCACGATCCCCGATGACGAGCGTTGGGGAACGGCTTTCTTAGTAGGGCAGTGCCACATACTTACGGCCTTTCACGTCGCTTTTCCGAATCACGAAGATGAGAATTTTATCCCCTCCGGAGCGACGAAATCGTCCTTTCACGTTGGACGCACAGGTGAGAGTCGAAACAGTCCCAGTGGTTTTTCGGGCCGAAGTTTGGCAACGCCCGTGGCATGGGGTTCGTACAACACACAAACATACAGTGGGCTAGAGGGTGATTGGGCACTGCTGCGTCTTGATGACTGCTTAGGGCGTCGTTTTGGATCCATCAGTTTATTTCCTCCGATCTCCTATTCCAATGAGCGAACAAACAACATTCACTCGGCAAGCTTTCCACAAGACCGAAGCGACCAGGTTGGCTTAACGGTCGAGAAAAACTGTCGCGTTCGAGATTTTGGACCGGGTCTTCTTTCGGGAATAGATTGTGCGATCACTGTCGGAGCGTCTGGTGGTCCTATTCTGGAAGAAGCCGATGGTCAGTTTTATGCGGTCGGAATTGTGATCCGTGAAATGAATCCACAGCCGACCGTACTGCAAAGTTACGAGGCGTCGTCACGAAACATGGCCCTGCTGTCTGAGGCTTTCGTAAAAGACGTTCGAGCCGTTTTAGATTCGGAGATCGTGACCACACTGTTCGGTCAAGAATCCAACCCAGAGGTTGCGCGCATTCCGTTTAAAAACTAAGTTGATCGTCAGTGCACGAGCTCATCTTGTTCTCAGTTTCAATTTTGGCGGGTTTTCTTGGAGCCGTACTCGGTATCGGCGGTGGCATGATTGTCGTTCCGGTTCTAACTTTGTACTTTGAAGTCGACATCCGCTACGCCATTGCGGCGAGTCTTGTTTCCATCGTCGCAACGTCCTCGGGCGCAGCCGCAAGCTTTCTTCGAGATCATTTAACAAACCTCAGAGTTGCGGTCGTTTTGGAAATCGGCACAGTGGCGGGCGCCGTCACGGGGTTCCTCATAGTTACCTGGATTGAGCCCAAGCTATTGTTTTTGGTGTTCGGATTCTTTCTGCTTTTCTCGGTGAGTATGATGCTGAGAAAGCGCGGAGATAATTTGGCCGACGTCGATCACCCTTGGTCGCGTGCCCTTAAGCTTGGTGGAACATTTAGCGACGAGACCGGAAAGCGGATTGATTACAAAGTGGCCAATGTACCGGTGGGCCTTGCGGTTATGTATGTGGCAGGCGTTCTGTCAGCAATTCTTGGAATCGGAAGTGGAGTTCTCAAAGTCTTGGCCATGGACTCGGCGATGAAACTTCCCATCAAGGTTTCGTCAGCGACGTCGAACTTTATGATTGGCGTGACGGCGACTGCAAGTGCCGGCGCTTACTTTCTTCAGGGAATGATTCGCCCTGAAATTGCGGCCCCCGTCGCAGTAGGAATCATTATCGGCTCTTGGTTTGGCGCACGCGCTATGATTGCGATGAAGCCCAAAACGATAAGATATTTGTTTGCGACTCTTCTGGGGGTTGTGTCGTTTCAAATGATCTGGCGCGGACTACAACCATGAAAACGCACAACGACGATCTCGATATTAGAATCGCCAAAGTTTTGCGTGTCGGCGTCGTCATCGCGGGCGCACTTATTTTTGTCGGATGGCTGTCGCAAATTTCTGTCGGCGACCTTGCGACTCGTTCCGATATGGTCTTCGATCAGTTTCGAATCTATGAAAGTCGCCCACTCTTTGGCGTTCTTGAGGCTTTGCTTCAAGAGGGCCGATGGGGCGTTTTGTTGTCTTATTTAGGTCTCGCGGTCCTTATCGCGCTTCCGGCAATCCGTGTCTTCATGACATTCGTGAGCTTTGTCATATACCGAGATCTCGTATTATCCGTTTTGTCGGCCATTGTTTTTCTAAGTCTCATGGTCAGCTTTTCCTTGGGACTCTAAGAACGCGACTTTATTTTCAGGATCCGTTAGAGGAACAAAATCGACCAGCTCAACACCAGCGATAGCAATATTAAAGCTGTCAGCTTCGCAGTTCGGTGAGCGAGACCTTTGCTTCCCAATGTATAAACTAAAAAAAGCTTTGAGACATACGAGGCTGCTACCGACAGGGCCATGAGGTTTCCTAAGGTTTGAACTTTAAATTCCCCGGCTTCAAAAAGCTGAATATTCGCAATCAGCGACCCGTGGATTTCGAACAGCGAAACAAGAAAAGTCAGCGTCGACAATCCGCTTTGGCCAAAGGAGAGTTGGAGAACTTTTGAAATGGCCAAGATGCCAATAATAAATCCGGTGAGGCTCAGGATCGGGAGAATACGAAACTCGGTGTCTGCGATGTTGATTTGGGCTCCGTCGATACGTCGCGATTGCATGACGATAAGGACCGAAGTCGCAAGAAGCGGTCCTAAAAAAATGAGTAAAACCGTGTGAGGAATTTCGGTGGCTCCTATCGCGAGAACAGCAAGACCCTCAATTAACATCGCCGCCGTGGCTGATAGAAATTTCAGAGTCTCAATAGGGGCTGAGTTTTTTGAGGTGGAAACTGTTTGTCGGCTCTGACGAGCCAGTGCCGCGGTGGTGGCCGTACTCGAGACGATTCCACCAAAAAGTCCGGTCAAAAGTGCCCCAGCCTTCACGCCGGGCATGTGAGAGAATAAAACGCCGAGGCCTTGTAGCAGCGTTAGAGCGAAGATCAGTGTGACCAGTTTAGAAGCGTTGAAAAGGCCCCACGGATCAAGCGCGCGGTTGGGGAGAATCAAAAGCAGTGCCCCTAAGATGAGCAATGTTGCAACGGGCTTTACCCAAATGGACTTCTTGCGATTCATGGTCAAGACGGCAGTGAAACACAAATGGTGATGAAGCTCCAGGGAATCTTGGGACGGGGCATGAGGGAAGAGGCGGGAGTTTTGGGACGTCGGGGGAAGTTTTCGCAGTGAATATTCGGCGCTTCCTCTGTTTGCAGCGTTCTCGATTCAAAAGCTTTGCGGCATGAATTCGGCAAAGTAGGACCCGCGTAGGGAATCAACGCGCAATGATGCGCCTCAAGCAAAGGAACCACAGATGCACTTAAATTCATTTTCGTCGATCGTCGTCGGACTCACATTGGCACTTTCGGCATCCGCGATGGCTCAAACAGGGGAGACGTCGGAGTCGTCAAATTCTCAATCTTCTTCTGGCGTTTTTCCCCGGGTTGAAGCGGTGAGAGATCAGGCGGGCCTTCGGCCTCATGTTGGTGCGAAGCTTGGTGTTGCGAATCCTGAAGGAAGTTACGATACGTCCGCAGAAATGGGATTAGATATTGGTTTTCAACCTTACGTGCCCTTCGGCGTGGGACTGGCAATAGCGACTTCAAGTAACCCCTCTGAAACTTCAGCAAAAGATCTCGAGCGAACTTCAGTTTTGGCAAGAGGTACATACAACTTTGGCGGGTCGACGATAGTCTTAAAAGACAGCTGGGTTGGCGTTGCTGCGGGTCCAGTGTTCCGAAACGATGGTACGGATTTGGGTGTGGCTCCCATTGTTGGATTTGATATTCCAATTCTTGAAAATGAAAGATCGCACTTTACGTTGGGAGCGGACGCAAAGTACTTGGCTCTTGTTAATAGCGATGAGTCAGATTCGCTGACCTTGAGCGGAGCTTTGAAGTACTGGTTCTGAAGTAGGGTCCACTTACAACGGTCACCGTCAAAGGACGGTGACCTCAAACAATGCAAACTCCTCTAATTTTCTCTAGAGTTTAGTTCGATTGAGCCTCAGAGCGTTTCCAACAACTGAAACAGAACTTAGACTCATCGCCAAACTGGCCAGCATGGGGCTCAGTAGTATTCCAAATGACGGATAAAGAAGTCCTGCCGCTATGGGCACGCCCAGAACGTTGTAGCCAAAAGCGAAGATCAAGTTTTGTCGGATATTTTTCATTGTGGCCTGGCTCAGGCGGTGGGCTCGAACGATCCCCGTTAAATCGCCTTTTACCAAAGTGACGCCGGCACTTTCAATGGCGACGTCTGTTCCTGTTCCCATTGCAATTCCAATGTCCGCTTGGGCCAGCGCAGGAGCATCGTTAATTCCATCGCCCGCCATAGCGACAATCTGTCCCTCCGACTGAAGTCGCCGTATGATTTCATTTTTCTGCTGCGGTAAAACTTCCGCTTCGACCCGGTCGATCCCCATCTCGCGAGCCACAACTTCCGCCGTGTGCCGGCTGTCGCCAGTGAGCATGATCACTTGAATTTTTTTAGAATGAAAATACGCAAGCGCCGGTTTTGCCGATTCTTTCACTGGATCCTTTACAGCGATGACGGCGGCAGGTTTTCCATCGATAGCAGCAAGCATGGCCCCGTGGCCAGTGCTCTGAAGATCCTTTGCGATCTGAACGAGCTCTTCCGCCGGAACGCCAAATTTCTCCATCAGTTTTTTGTTTCCGACAAGAATCGTGCGCCCTAGGACTTTACCGCTGACGCCCATTCCTGTGATGGATTCAAAATCGGTGACCGATTCTGTTTTCAAATTTCGTTCTGCGGCACCGCGAACAATGGCTTCGGCTAAGGGGTGTTCACTGGATTTTTCAAGAGACGCCACGGCCATCAGTGCGTCTGACTCCGTGAATCCGTTGAACGTTTTTACCAGCGCGAGCTTTGGTTTACCAAGCGTCAGCGTTCCCGTTTTATCCACGACAAGTGTCGTTATTTTTTCCAGTCCCTCTAAAGCGTCCGCACTTTTAATTAAGACACCAAGATTGGCCCCTTTGCCTGTTCCGACCATGATCGACATGGGCGTCGCAAGCCCCAGCGCACACGGACACGCGATGATAAGAACGGCGACCGCGTTAATAATCGCATAAGTCAATTTTGGTTCCGGTCCGAAAATGTACCAAGTGATGGCTGTGATCACAGCAATCAACACGACAGCAGGAACAAAGTAGCCAGCGACGGTGTCCGCTAGCTTTTGAATAGGAGCGCGGCTTCGCTGGGCTTGTGAAACCATTTTTACGATTTGAGCGAGTAGGGTCTCGGAACCGACTTTCGTAGCCTTCATGATCAAAGCGCCGGTTCCGTTGACCGTGGCACCCGTGACAGGGTCGCCCGTTTCTTTTTCAACCGGGACTGGCTCACCTGTGATCATCGATTCATCGATAAGGCTTCGGCCTTCGGTCACTTCTCCGTCCACCGGAATTTTTTCGCCGGGTCTTACTCGCAAAAGATCTCCGACGTGGATATGCTCAATTGGAACATCTTGTTCGTTTCCATCGGTGCCAATTCTTCGCGCTGTCTTTGGAGCAAGACCCATGAGCGCACGAATTGCATTTCCGGTTTTGCTTCGGGCCCGAAGCTCCAGCACCTGGCCAAGAAGGACCAGCGCGATGATGACAGCGGCGGCCTCATAATAAAGCGGCACCATTCCACCGTGGACTTTTAAGCTTTCTGGAAAAATAGAGGGATAGAATGTTCCGACCAAACTGAACACGTAGGCGACACCGGTTCCGAGTGCAATCAAAGTGAACATATTGAAGTTTCGAGACTTCAGCGACGCCCATCCTCTTTCGAAAAATGGAAGGCCCGCCCAAAGCACGACGGGTGTTGCAAGTAAGAACTGAATCCCAGCGTTGATCGCAGCGGGGAGGGCGTGCTGGACTGGTTGTCCAGGGATGAGATCCGACATCGCAAGAAATAGCAGTGGAAGCGTCAGTGGAATGCTGACTTTTAGTCGTCGCGTGAAGTCGATCAGCTCGGGATTTTCGACTTCATCAAGGGAAATCTCTTCAGGCTCAAGTGCCATTCCACAGATCGGGCAGCTGCCGGGCCCCTTTTGCCGAATTTCGGGATGCATCGGGCAGGTGTGGATAGCGTCCGTGTCGGCGTTTGTTGGTTCTGTAATCTTTGTCGACAAAAATTTCTGCGGTTCCGCATCGAACTTGATTTTGCATTTTGGATTACAGAAGTAAAATACTTCACCCTTGTATTTGGTGGTACCGCCCTTCGCTGTCGCGGGGTCGATCATCATTCCGCAGACCGGGTCTTTCACGAGAGTCGCTTCGGTTTTTTCTTTTGGTGGGATTGAGCAGCATTGATTCATAATGTCTCCTTAAACTCAGTGTGCAGCTTCCAGCAATTGGAAGGTCAAACTTAAAAGTTCATTCCTGCATTAGCTTGACGTTCCAGCGATTGGAAGCTTTAAAATGATTCCATGAGCACTACAGCCGCCAAGAACGTCAATATCGGGGAAGCCGCAAAGCGTTCGGGAGTGAACGCAAAGTTAATTCGTCATTATGAGTCAATTGGGATCGTTCCCAAGGCAGGCCGAAGTGACTCGGGTTACCGCACCTATTCAGAGGCAGATATTCATATTTTGTCGTTTGTTAAGAGATCTCGGAACTTGGGTTTCTCGATGAAAGAGATAAAAAAGCTCGTTGGTCTTTGGCGCAACAAAAGCCGCGCAAGCTCTGATGTTAAAAGTCTTGCCGTAAAACACATTGAAGATATGGAACAGAAGATTTCCGAACTTGAGGCGATGGTGCAGACTTTGAGGCATTTAGCAAAAACCTGCCACGGGGATGGCAGGCCGGATTGTCCGATTCTCAACGATCTTGGAAACTGATTTGATCAGTGGTGGGCGTGACCGTCGTCGACTTTTTTCGATTCTTTTTGTGACGGCATTTGCATCGCCGCTTGTAACTTCATCGGAAGCTCGTACTTCGCGGGCATGCCTTTTTGGTTCGCTCGATTGGCCTCGACAACGAGTTCGCCTTTCTTATTTAGGTCGACGTTCTTCGGGAACTGACAGACGAAGAAGTTCGATTCCGCCTTGCAAGTCTGTGAGGATTTCGACTCTGTGTGGGTCACTTTAAGACTTGAATCCTTCACCACTGGGTTCTTCCAATTGAGATCTAAGAGATAAACTTTAAGTTTGCTCGCCTCCATGACAATAGCCTCCGTATGAAAAGCTCCTGGCATTCGAATAAATCCGCCGTTGGGCCCCGGTTTATCTTCACCGTGAGCGGCCGCGAATTGCGCTCCAAGAGTCAGTGCGAGAGTTCCTGAAAATACCAAGGACATAAACTTTTTCATTCACGCTCCATCTTCAAAGTGTTTAATAAAGAGGTATACCTACCCTTACAGTTTGGTCAACGGCGCGGCACCTTGAGTTTGCTTTATTGGACACTTAGAAGAATTCGGATTACGCTGATGGTATGGAGTTTGGTCCGCTATCCGAAGTCGACGTTGGAATAATTAGGGAAGCGCTTAAGAAACACGGGAGTGATTGTATCGTCCGTGTTTCGCAAGAGCACATTGACGCGATCAACGAACAGCGCCGAACGGCCCCCGTGGATCCATATCCCAGTTTTCAGGGACCAGACCTTGTTCTGTTTGCTGAAATAAAAATAAAGGATCTGTTGATCGTACGCGGATTGCTCGAGCAGATGGGGCACAAGGTGGGTTCGCATGACGTTAAAGAAATTGTGGAAGTGCCCGAATACCTTTGCCCACACTGCAAATTCGTGGGCGTAAAACAAGGATTCTGCCCAAAGCACAAAACCCCACTTCTAGAATTTTCCGAGTGGGCAGAGGTGAGGCAAGAGCGTTCGAAGGCCACCGAAAAAATCTACGTCATTGCCGTAATATTAATAGCCATCTTTCTCTACGCGGCCTTCAGCTGGGAGGGCTGGTTCGGCCCCGAAAGCGGCCTACCCAAACTAAACCACCGCCCGTCATTTCTAAACTAGCCAATCAAAAAAACCTAAAGCTAATTTTCAGCACCAATTTGTACGTTTTCAGCAACCGAAAAGGTTACAGCGCCATTTGCCAACACTACACCCGGCGAAAGGTCTGCATCTTCTCTCTTCCCAAAATGGCTTCGGCCGCCGCCAAGTTGTGTGTTCGACAAAGAACGCGAAGATTCCGCGGATCGTTCGTTCCGCCTAGAGAAACGGGAACGATGTGATCGATCTGAAGCAAACTTCGGCTCTCGCACCGATGACTTATTCTTGGGTCGATGAACTCACATCTAGCATTAGCCTCGCGGAACACGGCGTTTCTGAGCGCTGGCGCTATAGGCTTTCGCGGATGATAGTTCTTTGGCGCCGCAGCTTCCGGCGCCGGAGTGATTACGCTTTCGTCAATGTGATCGACTTTAGGTTTCCGCGGTTTTACTTCACGTCGAAGTGGATCATTTTTTTCGAGATACGTGTTTGCGAGCATATCGATGATTTCAGAAAGTGAGCTACCGTGCTTCGAGTGCGACGCGACTTCACGAACGCGTTCAAGGGCAGCCAATTGCTGTTTCGTCAAAGTCACCTGAACCCGAACTTCGTTTTCATTGATGTTTCGAATCGATTCTGACTTTACCGGTGCGGCCTCGGGATAAGCGGCAGATAGTAAAACCTCGGCCTCACGCGAAGACTTGTTTTCAATCATTTCAAATGCTTTTGTTCTTTCTTGAACACCCATTCGTTCGCCGGTTCTTTTCTCTTCTGAACTTTTGCTAAGTTCGTCAAATTCACTTCGCCCGTTTCAATTTTATTTTCAATCGATGGAACTTCGCGAAGGGCGCGAGCGGAATCAAGTCGTCTCATCGCGGCTGCTGCCGAATAACCAAACTCTTTGGTGAGCCATTCAAAGGGTGTCGAAAATCCCGCTGAAGCGTAGAGTCTGCGACTGTGCGCTTCGTTGATGAGATTAAGAATCTGAAGCGTGATTTTTCGTTCTTCCTGAATCGCCAGCCGTAGTTCAGAAATAATCTTTTGATCCGATCGCGATTTGAAGTCGTGCATGGCATTTCTCCTTTGCCGAAAGTACTGGCTCTCATAGAAACTTTACCACTGTTTTTAGATCGAAAATTTTCGCACTAGAATGCTCGCCATAAAGCTAACGTAGGTGTGGGCGCGGTCGTGATCGTCTAACACTGAAGCGTGCCACCAGCCGTTCTATAGCTACAATGAAGGATATAAATAAGTCCTACCAGCGAGTCGCACGACATCGGTCGATCCAACGTGAAACCTTCGTCAATCGAAATTTCAATTTGCCAAAGTGAATCATGACTTAGAATAGCGAGCGCATTCTAGTTCGTACGCTCTTCTGCCGAAGGCAATTAGCGAGACACGATGATCGTTTCCGTCGCCGGAAACGAAAAGCCCGATACAATTTCGCTGAGTTTTTTGGTTGAAGCCATGGTCTAACAACAGAGAGACAGTGTAACTAGGCCGTCGCCATATAATCCGGGCTGGCGGCAGGTGCCAGGAAAGAAATCTTTCCGCGCCGGGCGCAGAAAGCAGCGAAGGCCAGAGGCCCGCAGCGACACAGACAGCACCAATCGAAATCAGCTTCGCTGATATCGATTGGTGACTCCACCAGGAGTTGAACCTGGATTTCAAGTTTAGGAAACTCGCGCTCTATCCACTTGAGCTATGGAGTCGTAAAAAAGATAATCAAAACTGTCGTAACGCCCTCGTCCTCGCAGAGCAAGGCGTTTGAGCAGCTACCGTGTCTTCCATGCGGCATCAACCTTCGCGGGAACCACATATCCTGTTTGCCGAGCATACTCGAGCATCAGAGATCGGTATCGCTCGACAGCCGAGACCGTCAAAACTGGCACGTCCGGGCTTTTTCGCGAGCTGAAGATGCGCCAAGCCGGGAATGTTTCCGGTCGCGTTTTTCGTAAAGCCTCCAATCGCTCGGCCTCTTCCAAAAACTCGCCCACAAAACCGAGCTGCTGATCCAGCGCTCCTTTGTAGAGCTCGGTCAAGTCCGCCATCGTAGCGGCCGGAATACTTAAAGTCGGCTGACTCATCGCTTGGATCGTAAGAGCATGCGACGCGTAGTTGGCCAAAGGTCCATTTCGCCGAGCAAAACGAGCCGCAGGTCCTCCGTCTTCGCCGCCTTCGCCTTCACCGAGTTTGTCTTCGGTGAGCTGACGAAACATAAAGTCGAGTGTACCGAGCCAACTGTGGTTGTCCGCTTCTCGCACGTACTCGTCGAGCACGGCATAGAGTTCGACTCGTGTGTACTCGCCAGTAACGTTGAGAACATTCACCCAAACCGTGTTCTCGACTTCAAGCCATTTCGCAGTTTTCAAAGTGATTCGCGCAATATCTTTCAGTGCTATCCGCTGTGGACCGGCATCAGTCTCGACGGTTCCGGCCTTGGCCAAAGCCGTGAGCGAGCGAATTCGAACTTTAAGTGCGATTGTCATTGAGTTCAAATTTGCCCACAGCAGCAGGTTCGATTTTGAATCAAAGACTTGTTGAATCCCGTTCGTGACGAATTCGTCCGCGTCGTCAGTCCAATCCAGTCGCAGCGGATTCTTTCGAAATTCCGAAGGAACGTCCTGAAGTCGAGAAGGTATTGTGATGCTACCTTTTCGTCTTCGGGGCGCGTGCTGCTTTCTACTTTCATTGAAACCTGTTTCCAAGATCTCTGCGACGCGAAGAAGAACCTGAAGTCTTGAGATGCGATACATTTCGCCGCTGAATCCAAGTCCAGCTTCGTGATCCGTGAGACCGGTCATTGCAACACGTTCTGAAAATCCAAATTTTTTGTTAAAACTACCGGCCGTGGCTGTTTTCGTTCGAAGAGCCTTCATTTCTACGTGAACCTGCTTGAAGTGCGCAATGAGTCCCTCGATGGCATGAACTTGCGATGAAAGTTCATGGTCAATCGCGCTGTCGCCGCAGGGACCTGTCGTCTTCACAAGGCGGAAGACGCGAGAATAAACTTTGCGGCGAAGAGTCTCGAGCTCGACAAGACGACGGTTGATAGATTCGCTTGTGGCGGCTCCACCCGGAACGCTGTGCCGAGTGACGTAGTCGTTGACCATGCGGTGAAGTGAGCGAAGGTGACTAATTCTCGGAGTAAATTCGAGACGAACGATCTCAAGATTGTCATCGAGTCGGTTTCTGGTTCCAGCTTGCTCGATCTCAAAAAGAGCCCACGCGGCATTGAACGTTGGATGCAGAAAACCGCTGAGACCATACTGAGGTGTACCGGAGATCGTGTAGTTGGTAAGATCCTTCAAAGAAATAACAGGCGCCGCATCGGCAGCACGTCCGCTGGCCTGTTGAAGCTGGCAAAGACGCTGAAAGTCGACGGCCATCGGATTTTCGTCAAAAGCCGAACGAAACGAGTCATCGATTTTTTGAACGTCTGCGCGCAAAGGACCTACCATTTGTTCCGTGAGCATTCGGAAAAGCTCATCAAGACTAACGCCGCTCTCAGTCAGTACGCCCATCTCCAAAGCATAGAAGAAGACCTGCGAAATTTCTGATTTTGAAAGTGGACTTGGGTCATTGGAATAAGCCATCCAAGGGCTTAACGTTCCAGAAAAAAACCAATCGAGGATGAGTCCCGCTTTAATTTCAAACAGGCCCGTCCAGGTAAAAACCTTCAAAGAAAAATCCAGCCGTGCGAGATTGTACGCCATCACTAGCATACTGGGATACGTCGAAAGCACTTTGATATTCCGATCGAGAGAGGCCATAAACCGCTCAAGATCTTTCGTCGTTCGTATTTCGAAATTTGTCGAACGCAAATTGCGCTCGTTGAAAGCTTGAAGAGTTTCAAACCGACGTCGGGCATCGGCCCAGATGGTGGCGCCTTTGAGCGTTTCTTTTAGTCCATCTTGAAAGGCGTTGGCCGTGATGAACTTATTTTTCTCGTTGAAAAAGTCGACCACAATACTATTGACGTCTTTGGACGTCGCTAGAAGGCGACTCTTAAAGTAGTTGAGCAGAGCATCTTGCGCCTTTGTACGAAGCTCTGTCATCAATGAATCGGATTGGCCGCTTTCGCCCATTTGCGCGACGTGAGCCGCCCAAAGTAGATCAGCTTCAACGGTCGTGAGACGACCCAGCCAAAGGCTATCAAATAAAAAGAGATGAAATTCGTCAGCGACGGGCTCTGCGATTCCGAATGCTTTTTTTGCAGGACCGGCCGTTCGAGAAATCTTTTTCGAAATCGAGTTTTCAAGCTTCTGAGTCTGTTGTGACTGGCGCGAGAGTTCATCGGACTCTAAGGCTTTCGTTGCAACCAAAGAGAAGAGAGTGTTCTCGCGTGTCGCCTTTTCGGGCGACCGGGCTCGTGCAAAGTTAAAAATATCCCAAGACTGCGAAAGGTTCGCTAAGAGCTCTTGGTAGCTAACTTCGAGAGATCGGTTCTCAGCTTTCGTAGCGCGCAGACTTTTAGCGAGCTGAATCAATGAGTGCTCGACGATCTCTTGGTGACGTATTTTTAAAGATTGGTTTGAAGTTTCAGAGAGCGTCGACTCGATGAGGGGCGTTGACCGCAAGTAAGCCACTGCGATTCTTGTGTCATCGACGTCGCCGACGAGGGCAAAGGCCATTGAAAGAGCTCGAATGCGATCGGTTGATGTTTTAGTTTCATCACTGGCGGCGAGGGCGAGTGTCACACTTCCAGCCTGACGCCGAAAGAGAGAAAGATACCGACAGCCGGCGAGCTTCTCAGAGCATCCACTTTGAACAGCGGCCGAGAAAGTTTCTAAAATCATCTGGCGCTCGGGACCTGCTTTTAAGGTCGAAGCAATGAGGCTCGCTGTTTCAACAGAATTGTAAAGTTCCTCACGCTGCCGCGGATCGGATTCGCGAAGCTGCTGATCGAGGCGGTCTTTAGAAAGCTGAACCTTAAATTTTCTAGCAAATATTGCGGCATCCTGGGCTGACGGTGGTGCCGTGGTCGCGGCACCGATTGCCGAACCGAGAGTAACATTGGGCGCCCCGGATGAGGTTTCTAAGCCAGCGACCACGGCAGGCTCGTGCGATTGGCGCGACGCTGTCTCATTTGAACAACCGAAAGCGGTGAGCGATAGAATCAGAATTAGTTTTAACATGCTTAAAACCTCACGCTGACACCAAGAGAAATAAGTCGGCGATATTCGTCGATGAACCAAAGGGTTGACTGATTGTCTTCGGCTCGAGCACCGTTCGTGTGACGAAGAGAGACTGTCGTAAAACCTTTCGTCCAAGAAAGAATCTGAAAGTTACTGAGAGCTGTGGTGGCCGTCGTATCTAAGTAGTTTACAAGATGTGCGGCGCCGCCCACGGTCAATCGAAAGCCAGCACCGAGCCGAGCCGATGTCGAGACAGTGTAGCCTGTTGTAAGGCTCTGATTGGCTTCAAGTGTCGTGGGACTTTTTGAGAACGTATTGATCACGTAGTCTGAAGACAACGCCTGAGTTAGGTTGTAACGCCCACCTTGGAACGAAAGTGCCCATCCCAAATTCACATAGGGAACGGCGACAATGCCTTCGTAACGAGTTGAGTCCGAGGTCGGAACCGTCGACCCCAACGTCAAATCTAAAAAGCTGTCGGCCGCGCCAAGATTGTTCAGCTGAAATGACCTGCTGGCGGAAACGTCGATGTCGCTGGCGTCGACCGGGCCACCTTGAACGTTTCCTTGGACTTCGGATCCGATAGTTTTGAATTGACCAGAAGCTGCGAAATTTAGAGTAACAACTTCATGGGCAAATTCGTCATCAAATCCAGCGACGACGGGGCGATCAAGGATTGCGATGGATGCAAGACCTAAAGCCCTGTGTGTGGCGATGGATGGCGAAACCTGAGCGGCCAAATCTTGTCGAAGTGAGTAGGTCGCCATCCCATTAAACTTGTAGCGACTGGCCCGCTGGTTAAGGCGAGTCGAGATGTTTCCAAGTTTTTTGGAGTTGGCCTCAAGATCTTCGGTCGTGATGCCCAATGCTCTTTGCTGGGGTGTTAACATCGACGCCGTGGCTTCCATCGACACTGTCGACAGAAGAACCAAGGCAGAGGCGGCGATGATCGAACCCAGCGAAAAAACGTGGCTCATTTTCGCGCTCTCGTCGAATCGTCCGTGACTTTAAATGCGCCGGCCGTCTCACGATCAAACAAAATACGGCGTGTTGCGAAGTCGTCAACCTTCTGTCGAGAAAGGTAGACGGGAACCCCGCTTCGAGTTTCGATCTTCGCGCTGCGGACGTCCTCTTCTCGAAACTCAAAACTGTACTCAAGAACTTTGCCTGACTTTGCATCGGCTTTTTCGCGGTCCAGAGCTGCAAGCTCAAGGTCCTTGACGCGGCGGAAGTAGTCATTCACCAGCGGATGAAATCCTCGTCGAAGAATGACTTTGTAGTCCTCTTCTGGAGAAAAGAGAAAGCGACCCACCGATCGATCTGTGAGATTAAACTCGCGCGCCTCACTGAGAGCTGTTTCGTCCTCCGAAAAGGACTCATAGACTTGCTCAAACAGAGTCACGGGTTCGCCGTTTTCATCCAACGTGAACTTTTTTAAGTGATCTATGATCCATCGGCTATTGGCTCCGACAAGACGCAAGTACTTCGCATCACGCTTAAGTTTTCCCCCATTTTCCGTGAGCGACAGCATCGAGAAGATGTTGGCAGTCTCGTCGATAACCATTTTTGCGGTCATCGTGAAGGGGACAAGCGGGCACTCGGTAATACTTGGCTTTCCTTGGCAAGACAGCGCGGCCGTATCGTAAACTTGAGTCGTACCGAGCTTGTAGAGTTCCGTCACAAGCGCCACGCGGTTTTTAAACGGAGCAGGATCCGACGTCGAGTTGATCCACTTCGCGTAAGCCGAAAGCGAGCCGTTGAAGTTTCTTAAGGCCTCGCGCACGAATTGGTCTTCGCTACTGCTGTAGGCAATAACGACCTGGCGACGATCTCTCCAATACGAAGTATCGATAAGATCCGATGGCATCAACACGCGGACATTTGGCGCCGCAGTTTTCAAATGCTGGCGCATTCGAAGCATGACATCGAGTTCACCATAGACGTACTCGTCGGCTGTAACGCTACTAATTGGTTCGTAGTTCAGATTCTTTGGAAGATCAGCAGTTCCAAGAGTCGACTTCACGAACGCATTCGCTTCGGAAATAGCCGCGGGGGTTCCAGCGTTTCTTAACGCAGTCATTCTCTTCCAGACCTGGCGCAAGTGCTCGATCTCGAGTTCGATCAGATCGTTCTGGCGATCGATTTCAACGCTGATCGCTTGATCAAGACATGACGAAAGAGTCTTGTTCCACCGAGTGACTTCGGTCAGGTACTCGTTCTGAAGTTTTTTGACGCCGCTCACGTAACCTTTAATTTTGTCGGTCGTCGCCTTAACATCGGCGGCTGCTGCGCCTGAGGTCTCGAGGTGCTTTTCAAGTAGACTCGACATTGTTGCTATGAAGTCGAGTTTGCGGCGCAGTTCGTGATTTACGTTTTTTACTTTTTCCGCAAGACTCGATCCATGAAACGACCAAGCGTCCGCGCCGTAGCCGGTATTGGTGCCAACGTAAACCGCGTGCTGAAGCTGGTGAAATTCAAGTGCGAGCGTCGCTCCTTGTTGGCCAGGCTTAATACCCTTTGCAATCAGATCACGATCTTGACGGCATACGTTGAGAAAAGTCGTCATGTTATTGGACTGACGAATCGACTTTCGAATGTTCTCAAGCGAGCTTTCAAGTTCGAGGCGATCGGCGTCGAGATACTTTCCAACGACGACTTCAAAGAATCGAGGCACGTCTAAGCGTTTTGCTGTGGAATCGACCGAAGAAAAAGCATCAAAAGTATTCGTCTTTAAGGCGAAAAGAAACGCATAGAGAATTTCGACTCTCGGAAGGGCCTGTCCGTCGTTTCCGAAGTTAAATAGTGGTGCAAGCTTTCCATCGAAGAACCAACTGATAATGGTCGCCGCGTCGATATCGTAGGAACCGAAAAACGTTCGAACTGGAATTTTAAATTTCACTTCGGCCATGAAGTACGTCATGAGCATCATATTGGGATAGACCGACAGGTACTTGATGTTTCGACGAACGCTTGTGAGCATTTCGTTCATGTTCTTATATTCTTCTGTATCGTAAACTTCGTTGGCGGCCTTCAAATTGCGATCCAAGAACAAATGAATTCTCTCGATGCGTCCCAACATCTGATTCCACTGGTTTTCAACAGGGTACGACTTCTCAATAGCCTTTTGAAACAGCGTTACCGACGACCACTCTTTATTCGAGTAGATCGAGCTCATGTATTTGTTTGTGCGAACGATCTGACCTGCAATTTGTACTTTAATGTACTGCTCGGCGGCACTAACAAGCGCTTTTGAATTGCGCTTACTTCCTCGCCAGATTTCACTCGCATCGTCAGGAGACCAGTGTCCGCCATAAATTCTGTCGACAATGAAAAAGTACTCGTCTCTTGGCATTGAGTCCGACAGGACAAGATTTTTCCATATTTCAGGATTTTCGGATTTTAGAGTCGCCGTGACCTCTGCAAATGAATTTGAAAAAGGATCGCCAACGTCCTCGCCACTTTTCTCTGCGGGTAGAACAGCGACTGGTTTCTTCTGCTCTTGAGAAGTACGAATCGATTCTGCCAAAGATTTTGAAATCTTTCCGGTTTTCTCATCATACAGAAAGCTCTTCGCGGCGAGCGAAAGCATTCGTGTGGCCGCAGATCCAAATGGGCTTTCGACCTGTCTTGAATAGTTCCAGGGCGCAAACGCATTCACAAAACCCTCAAAGCGAGCTTTGAAGCTTGGGTCAGAGAGATCTGGATTGAAGTTGTTAAGGATCAGTTCAAAAATTTCGGAGTGCCGAGTGAGCAGCGCACGTTCTCTTGAGGAGCTTTCTGAGCGTGCGAAAGCCGCAGCGTAATCGGCGGCACGCGTGAGATACATGAATTCAAATTGGGGATCAGTGATTTGATTTCGTAAAACAAAAGAAAGTGAAAGACGACGGTAGTACAGACGAATCAAACCGTCGCGCTCAGAGGTAGATTCCTCTGAAAGTGATTTAGAAAGTGAATCAATTTTCGGATTCAGGCTTTCGGCCGAGATCTGCATGATTTTAGCTGAGTCGCTGCCGCCGCGAAAGAATCCGAGATTGGTGCAACCCTTCATCTCTCCGTCGCAACCCGATTCGATAGCGAGCCGTGTTTTCTCGATCCACGGAAGTGCCTGTTCGAGGTCGTCTTCTGCCAGAAGGAGCAGCGAAGAGCTGAAGGCACTCAATGCCGCACGCATCATGGGCGTGTGAGTGAGTCTTGGATTTTCGAGGTAATTGCGATTGAGGACGAATGGCTCAAGAGTCTCCAGGGTGGCGACCGATGCTGCAACGTCGGAGCGTTTTGACGACGAGACTCCGCCTGAAGTGTTAGATCTTTTCGAACGCAGGACTTCAATTTGAGACAAGAGAGTCTTTGGTCCCACTTTTTCCAAGGCCTCAAGGTCCGGTGATGGACCTGCGGGAGCGACTTCGATTTCATCGCCGACAACGGGGCCCTCGTGAACGGTGACCGGAACTTCGCGCGTCGAGCAAGCGATGTTCAATTGCACTGCGACCATCAAAAGTAAGAGAGGTGCTGTGGAAATTTTAAACGCTGAATGTGATCGGCTCAATTTCGGCATAGTTTTTTTCACAAGACCACCAATCAATCTACGATTTCAGGTAAGTAGTAGCCATTGAGAAGCGCCGCTGTTGAGACGATCATACCGACATCCATCAAAGCATTCTCGCAGCGCTCAGGTGTTGGACCTCGGCCACTTTTGTCGGTGCGAAGTTCGTAGAAACGGTCGAAGTTCTCGCGAATGGAATCAAAGAAGCTTAGTTCTTTTTCTTTTGCGCCAGCGATTCCCTTCATGACCAAGAAGCCCTTGAAGCGAGAGGGATCTTCTTGGCTATTGAAGAAACTGGCCAAACCGTCATTGTCGCCTCGAATGCACGCATCCAAAACCGAGCTATTGATTTTCTCAAGTGTCGCCTTCACGCTGTGGGCAGCGAGGACGTCATCGTGTTTATCGTCGTACTCGATGCTATACGCCCATGCGAAAGCCATCTCGTCGCTCACGAACATTACTTTTGTCAGAGGATAGACAAAAGTTCTTGTCGCAGGACGAACGATCAATTTACCACCGGGCAAAATGAATGACTCGGGGATGGCCTGCGATTGGTCGGACGCGGGATCGTAGAGCTTACTTTCAAAGTGAGTGACACGTGTTTTATCATCGCGTGTCTTCAAGGTTAAGATCACGGCTTTCACCGAAATTCTAAAGCTTGTTTGACGCCGCACGGTCTCCATAAAGTCCTTTGGCATACGACCACCATCGCGTCCGTAAGCCTGCTGACCCACGAAGTAGCCCATCGACAAAATCGGAAGACCGATTCGAGTCGTATCCGACGGAATCGATCCGAACCGAAGATTCTTCTCTACACCAAGCGCCAGCGCCTGAGTGAACTCCACCGGGAAAAGCGTTGAGTACGAAAACAGTCCATCCGAACCTGAGTACCTAGGAATCGGAAACATCCAGCCACCCAGCATGGTGTACGGATAAGGTGTCGTCAGCGCGTTGATGGCGGATAGCTTCAGAGGAAGTACCGACAGCGCCGTGTGTGTTCCAAAAACACGTGAGTAGTCAGAATCCGCATCACCGCCGGTCATGCTGGCTGCGACAACCGCATTGTCCCAATCCATGCGCGAAGCATCTGGACCGGGAATGGTCATTAGGTTCTTCATTTCACGAACAGCCATGCGATTGACGCGGCAAAGTTCTTTTAATTCTGGTTTTGCGGCAAATATCGCATTCAGCTGGCTGCTTCCTTCAATTTCGCCGGCGCATACACGCGAGAATTCGTAGAGGTCTCGCTCGCTGCGAGAGATCGCGCGAATTTCTGGTTCAAATTTCTGGCGCATGTGATCATAGAACGTTCGAACGCGGGCGAGAACTGCCAGTGACTTCCACCAAAGATAGCCCTCGGCAGAGTCCGTGTTGGTGCCGCGAACATCGGCAAAGGAGTAGATCTTCGAAACCATATTCGCATTGAGGTCTTCGAAGTAGTATTTCACGATCGATTCAGCATCGGTTCCACGATCGAAACGATTGCAATAAGGATCCGCACCAAAAGTTGCGTCGAAGTCATTGCACTGAGGGAAGTAAGCCGTGACGTTCTCTGGTTTGTCGGGATTGCGCGCCGGAATTATTCCACTGGCTGGGACTTTCACAAAAGTAAAGTCAGCAGCATCGCTTCCGCGCTGAAATGTGGCGTATTCCTTATTGTAGAGATAGCGAAGAGTTAAAATGTCCTGAGGTCCTGGTTTGATCGACTCAAAATCAGCCATGAGTTCAGTGATAGGATGACGATATCCCATGACCGACGTCGCGTTGGTGTGATTGTGAGCAGCACCTTTTTTAAGTTGCTCAAAAAAGCGATTGGGAACAGTTCCTTCCTCAGGAAGAATATTTTCTTTGAACTGGTGACCAAGACCAATCATGTGTCCGAACTCGTGCAAAATGAGTTCGTGAATGACGTTTCGAAGCCCTTGCTCGTAAGAAGCACCAGACTTCGCAAAACCGGTCATTAGTGCTGGACCCACATCAATGAATCGGCGATCAGCATCGTGAACAACGCCGCTGGAGGCGCGTCGAAGCTCGTCGGCGGACGCTGTCGTCAATGTTTTTAGTTTCTGCCCCGCCGACATTGAAGTCTCGTCGCGTCCAAAAACTTTCGACCGAAGTGCTTGCGACGAGTCACCAAGAAATCCGTAAGCGCGGCGAGCGTCAGATCGAAGCGCCGCCGTCTGCTCTTGTCGATTTCGTAGATCAGTCATGCTGGCCGCGTAAGTTTCGCGAACGGCCGCGCGAAGTGCGTCCACGCGGAGTGGTGTGAGGCTTTGAAGAGCCTGAGAAGCCGCGTCCTTGGTGCGGTCATTTGATCGATCATTCTGCTTTTCAGCGCCATCTTTTTGAGGAGCGCCAGACTGTGCTTGTAGCCCAGACTGCGCCTGAAGCATCGACACCAGGCGATTCTCTAGACGAATCAGTCCGTCGGCTCCGATGGTGTCGACGGTTTTCAGCGGTGTCGTTGGATTAAAATAGGTTTCAAAAAATGCCGGCGATCCCAGGGCTTTCGCACTGAGCGGCGAAGAAACTGTGTTTCCAAAAGCGGTGGCCTGTGCAGTGTTTCCGCCGGATGATGACGGACTCAAGTGTGATTTTACGTAGCGCTCAAGCATTCCACCATAGAGCGTGATTTGACCCCAGATGATTTCGCCGTTGCGAACATCAGCTTGCGCCATCCCAACGCCCAATGGTGAGGTCGCGGAGATCTGAGGATCATCGACCCAAACCATCATGGGGTAGCGAAGATCGAATGGATATTTCATCGGAGTTTTGTTTAAGCGGAAGGCCTGGGGTTTGCCGATGGACTTCAAAGCGTCGTTCCACTGATCAATGGTTCGCTGTGCGAGAGGGACGTACGCGTCCGGAAATCCGTGCATGTAGATGTCGTGAGTTTTAGATAGGTCCCACTTTGCGGCGGACCAAATCTGATTAATGCCGTCGGCTTTTTCGCCGATTATGTGAAGCGCGTTAAAGTACTTTGCATTCAAGGGACTGTACGGAGTGACTTCGAATTTGGGGTTGTGCTCGAACGCTTTAAAATTGAAACGGATACGAGCAGCTACCGCCGAGCCCCAGGTCGGGCTTGTAACGGACGCGGTGAAACCAAGAAAGCCCGTCTTTTTGTCCCACTCGATATCTTGAATACTGTTGATTTTGCCGTTTCGAGAATCCCAGAACATTGAAAGATCCCAGTCGTCGATCGACAGACCCTCGAGGGCTAGATCCATCATGGGGCGCGCTGAAAAGTCCGAGCGCGATGCGTTTTCAATGAATTCATTCGTCTCACGACCATAAGAGTCTTTGGCGCGCTCATAATAGTAGTGCTTGCGAATTGGAATCGTAAGAGCCGGCTTCCACCGCGAGCGATCGTTGGGATAAGTTGGATTTACCAATCGGCCGACAAGGGCGTCCGCGGTAATTTCAAACTCCATATTGCAGTGCCCAGCCATGTGAACGGCGTGAGTGAGAAACGAGGACGCAATGGCCCCGGACTCTGAGATCGGAGCCCAGCCGCACAAAAACGTCTTTGGTTTGATGGCTGTCGTCGATTTTCCCGCCGCTGTGACCTGGGCCGCAGTTTCGACAAAGAATGTTTTTTCGATGCCGCGATCATTCGGTGCCGGCGTTTCTTCCGTTGGAGTTCGGATCGTGCAGGCGGCATTTCCTAAAACCACAACGGAAATTGACACTGACGCGACCGCAAGTTTCAGCAGAAGAGAATGAGTTTTCATTTTCGACATCTTTTTAAGTTTGCGGATCATCTTGCGGCCCTCGATTTTTTTTCAGGTGCTGAATCGTCGGTTACCTGCTCGGCGACTTGAGAGAGATTTGCTGCAGGGCTATAGGCCGCTCGCGTGTCAAACATCGGGCGGCGAGCTTCTTCGGCCGCGATGCCGAAGAAAACCACGACAAACAACAGAAGAAGCCAAAAGCTTACGATGTCCGAATCGCCGCTGTGAGGCGTCGCCTTTTGTGAATTTGGCAGTGCCGCTTTTCTCTGTTTTTTCGCTGGCATTGATTCTCTCACTGGGACCTCCAAAACGAACTGACCAAAACGGACTGACCTGACATTCGAACTCAAGTCAGAAGTACAAGGCACGGGCCGCATTTTCCGCGGGGCGAACAAAACTTAGACATCGAAAATGATTCGGCTTTTCCTGTTTTAGAACGGGCGAAAGAAGTGGCGGCGGACCCTCAGCGGCTTTCTGAGCGTTTGAAAGTGACCAAAAATGTCTCCGGATTGGTTCCGAAATGGGTGGCTGGTCTGTGGGATTTTTTAAGCGTGTATTGCGTCGATGCTAACGTTTGGTTTTTATTTGTTTTTTGTTAGCCAATCACGTTTCTAGGTGGATAAGATTTCAGACGTGTCAGATATAGAAAAAGTTCCCACAGAAAAAATCCGAGTTCTCGTTGTCGAAGACGAGGCTGATATTCGAAGAATCCTAAAGGACCTGCTTGAGGCTCAAGGCTTTTTTGTCGCCGATCTCGCGTCGGGGCATGCGATTCTCCATCAAATCGAGCTTCATCAGCCGGACGTTTTACTCGTCGATCAGATGATGCCTGGTGTGACGGGTAGCGAGTTGATTTCCCAGGTGCGAAGCGACGATCGCCACGCATCGCTTCCCATCATCATGGTCACAGGTCTGAGTGGCGAAGAAGACAAAGTGCGAGTTTTGAATTTGGGCGCTGACGACTACGTCACGAAGCCCTTTTTACCTAAGGAACTCGCGGCTCGCATCAACGCGCTCGTTCGGCGAACGGCCGCTCGAGAGCTTGCTTCGAAGTCGGAACCTCAAGAGCTTATTCGTGGAACGATCCGCATCGAACTTCGCTCGCACCGTGCCTTCATCGGTGGAGAAGAAGTTCAACTGACCTTGACGGAATTTAAAATTTTGCGAGAGCTTCTCCGGCAAGTCGATCATGTTCTCACGCGCGAGCAACTTCGCGAACGCGCGCTTGAGAGCGTGAATGTAACGGATCGAACGATCGACGTGCATATGGCGAGTTTGCGAAAAAAGCTTGGAACCGTCGGCGATACAATCGAAACCGTTCGCGGCGTCGGCTACCGACTAGCACGCTGATCGGCGCCAGATTGGCGCGCTAAAAACGAAGAACGGGGGAGGATCTTCTCCTCGGCCCCGTGTTCTAGGTAGGACTTTTTGGTAGGTTTGCGGCGGCTGTAGATTCCGCGAACGCGGTAGCTGCCGGTAGGTTTATATAAGTCTCCGAACACTTCGGTTCAGTGCTACTACTGCCTCTCGCAGGTTCGCTCGACTCACTTCCCTCATCTCTGCGTCCACCCTTTCAGGTTTCTTCAGCAACAAGTTATCCTTACTTAGAGCATTCACCGTGCCAGCCTTTCGGCGGGTTTTCGTCAGGTGTGCAGAGTCGTTTTGCCCCCTGGTTCCGCTAGCTAAAATGCCACTTCCGTTAGCAAATTCGGCCCAAATTAAATATAAGCAAGAGAGGATGTTAAGACCGCTTTTGCCATAAAATTTACTTATGTACCTTCGGACCTCGGGCTAAGAGGATTTTTGCCACCATTTCGAAGACCGCCGTGAAAAATGGTCCCAGTTTGCGGCTCAAGCCTGTCACGTTTTTCGACAGCACAAATAAGCCTAGAATTTTCAAACACTTACCTTGGTGACGGCGCGTCCGCCCCCCGGAATAGGGCCAAGGCCGTAACTTGCGCGACAGCGACGTTTTGGGGCGTCGATGCTTTTTGAGCCGAAATCCGGTGCCTTCCGGTCCACCCAATACAGCGTCATTTCAAGGGCTTAACGTAACCGCCGTGGGGGCGCGGCGAGGCGGAACGTAAGTCCTTTGGATTGGGCACCGACCTTGAACTGTAGGTCGTTGAAGAATGATTTTCGAAGAACGCAGTTGGTTCGTATTTGTGGAGTGTGATCGTGGCGGTATTTAAACGTTTTCAACTTAAAGTCTGGGGTATCGCGGCCATCATGGCCCTCAGTCTTATGGTGCAGGCGTGTGCTCCACAGCTCTCGCCACAGTCCTCGTGCAACTTCGTTATGAGCAACGAAGCCCAGCGTGTCTCTTGGGGCGCAGAAGCTCCTGTCATCCTTTATGTCGATAGTTCTGTGCCGTCCGAATTTTTCGGAGCGATCCAGGCGGGCGTCAATACTTGGAATCAGTCTCTGGGCCGAGAAGTTCTTAAAATTGGCGGTTGGTCGACGGCGTATCCGACCGAGCGGCAAGATGGCGTTAACGTCATTTACTTCAAACGCGACTGGCCCGAAGCGAGCAAAGACAAACAAGCCGTCACGACAATCCACTGGGCGGGCGACCGAATTTTTGAAGCCGATATCAGCGTGAACGGAAATCCCTCTCACTATGTTTATTTCTGGGGGCCGGAGCCAATTCCACGGCGAGTTGATTTCGAATCACTTCTTCTTCACGAGCTCGGACATGTTTTGGGACTTGATCATTCTGAAGTTGAAGTGGCCGGCACAGTGATGGCGAAAAAACTGATGGATACAACAACACGCCGTCAGCCCGTTGCAGCCGACGTCGATAACTTGCGATGTGAATATTAAAACGGTGTGGATGCGGATGAGCCTTACCGCCGCGGAGGCGCTCACGGTGACGCTTCAGGCGCGTCAGAGCATTTACAATGCGCCTAATCGAACCAGCGAAGTGATCGATGCGGCCTTAAGTTTGAATAGAGATGAGCTGGAGTTTGATAAAAAGTTCCAAATTGGAACTTTTTAAATCAGAAGCTGTTGTTGTTTGTAAGGATATTTAAGTTGTTTAGTTCGCCCGGAAGTCGCGACGATAGTCGTGTGGAGGAATGATGTCACAGAAGCCGCCCCAAAATTTAACGAGTGTTTCTGGTTTTGTTTCGAGCCGTGCTTCAGGTCGAATTCCTGTCTCCATTACTATTTCCAGTTCCGTCGATCATTTCATCGGAGCCGATGCGGCTCGCGCAGAAAAAATCAGCCTCGCGCTTTCGGCGCCGGCCTACCACGAGCTTCTTGAAAATCCGCACGTTGAAATTGATGGTCTACAGCGCCTCGAAGAAAATCTCGCGCGTCTTGAAGATCTTCACGGTCGTCTTCAGTTTCTAATGCGAGACGTGACCGGTTTGTTGCGCCGGCGCTAGATCGTGGCGCCCATCAGCGCTTTGGAATTTTGACGGTGATTGTGCCGTCCTCTGCAATATTCTTCACGACACCTTCGCGATAGATGGGATCCTTCAAAACCATTTCTTGTCGCCACGTCTGAAATGCGTGGCTTGATGATTTCACACCTTGAGCTTCGGTCTTCTGCTCGATCTGTCGGGCGGCTGATAAGAAAACCTTCCCATCCTTCACTCGGATATCGACACGCTCACGCTCATGCGGCGCTACTTTCGCTGTGACCAGATAGTGGTCGGCGTGATCTTGAAGACGGGCCTCGAAGTTTTGAAGTGCATAGAACGGGTCGTCTTTTCGGGCTGTTACGGCACCAAACTTAAGATCATGTTCGCGCTGCTGTTGATAGAGCGCTTTGGCGTACTGTTGCTTTTGAGTTTGCAGAGTCGCTTTGTGGGTCACGTCGTTTCGAGCGAAGCGTTCGTCGAAGTCACCTTTTTGTTCGTTCAAAGTCGCTTCGTGGAGTTTTTCGCGCTCGTCGATTTTTTGCTTCAGAATAGCTTGGTCTTGTTTGGTCTTCGTGTCGGCGATGATAGCGCGCTCTTCTTCTTCCGCCCGATAGGCCTCATCTTGTTTTTTCATATTCTGCTCGAACTGGATTTTTCGAGTCTGAAGCTGAGTTTCGCCTTCTTTTTGGACACGCTGGGTTTCGCCCGAATATTCCTGCTGAACTTTTTCGTTGTTCACCAGGTAGCGTTGACGTGAGTTTTGAAGTTCTGCGGTCTGAGTTTTTTCAAGATCGGTGCGGCGTTTTTCGGCCGAGGCGCGAGCTTCTGCAAACGACATCTGCGATTGATCTCGAAGGGATGTCAGCGCTTGATTGGCTTCGATGCGTTCATTGGTCATCTGTTTTTGTTGCTGACCTCGAAGCTGCACCAGGGTTTCTCCGCCCTGTTTTCGTTGCGCTTCGATCTGTGCCTGAGTTTGGGTTCGAGTGGTGTTCACTTTCTGAGTGGCCGCCGCTTGTTCCTCTTTGATCCGAGCTTGATTCTCGACTTTTGTTTCCGTTAGGACCTTGTTAGCTCGCTCTTGAGACTGCTGAAGTTCGCTGCGTGTTTGCTGTTGAAGCTGCTGCTGAGCTTTTTGCTGACGCGAAATCGCTTCCTGCATTTTGACTTGAGACTCATCCAGTGCACGAGTTTGATTTTCACGCACTGCTTGAAGTGTTTGTTTTGCTCGCTCACGTTCGAGGTCGATTTGAGCTTGCGAGCTTTCTCGTTGAATCGCAGATCGCTTTTTCAGATCACTGTACTGACGTTCGGTCTGATCGCTAGTCTGCCGAATTTTTTCTCGCGCTTGGCTTTCGACGGATTGGACGCGGTCTTCGTTGCGACTTTTGATTTGCACGACCGCAGCGTCACCCGATTCGCGGGTGTCTCGAAGATCTCGTTTGTTGGATTCTTTGAGTCGGCGAATTTCAGCTTCGTGCTGCGATTGCAGCGCGGCTTTTTCATCCTTGAACTCGTCTCGCACGTCGCGCAATTGGTCGGTCTGCGAATCTCGCATCCGACGCATATCGCCTCGTCCGGCAGAAATTTCTGACGCCATTCTCAAATCGTAACACGGGAACTTTCCCTGGATAGGGCTAGTACTGCGGGAAGCTTAGCGTGGGCCGTACTATGGTTTTGGATCTGTCGTCGCGACTTGACCTTCGGCGGGGGCCGGGGCGGGGCAGAGTGCACCGACATAGTCGTTGCGAGTCCAGCACATCCAAGTCTGTTCGATTTCGACCAGTTCGGTTTTTTTAACGTAGTGGTACATCGGGTACTGAATGTGATCGAACCGCGAAACCACGCGTCGTTCTGTTCCGCCGTTTTGGTCACGAATCACCAAGCGAAACGCACGAAGTTCCGCGTTCGACGCTGGCGGGAACAGAATCGCTGCGAGCGCTATCAACGTTAGAAACCAATTGATGAGCGACTGCTTTGTCATACGCGCTTTGGACATTTTGGCTTATCGGTCGGAGCGGGGCTTGGCATTAGCTTTTTGGAGCCTGACCTGCGCACTGTTGGGCTCGCGACGCCGTCCCAAGTTCCGCGACGCAGGCCTCCTGCCTTCGCCGCCTCGGCTCGGGCCATCCAGGCCCTCGGCTCGCGAAGTACGCGAGCTTTCCGAGTCGGAGATCGCGGAACTTGGGACGGCGCCGCGATCCCTTTGTGGCAGGTGCAGGGTCCAAAAAGCCTGGTTGAGCTAGACAAAGCTGACGGATCCGCCGTCAGCGAAATTGCCTGGGTCGCGGAGAATAAGAGAACGCCGCGCCTAGTGCTTGAGATCTGAATTCGAAAGAATCGTATTCTCAACAAGATGGAAGTAAGCGCGGATCATCAGATCTTTTTCCATCGCTCCCAGCGAATTTAAATAGCGCTCTTTCGCCAATAGCGTCGGCTTCTCTAAAAAGCAGGTGAGCAGTCTTTGTACTCGCTCCATGTTTTTCAACGTGAAGAATTCGCGCTCGTCGGTCGGGATCATCATTACGCGAGCGACATCTCTTTTGCTGAACAAGAAATGAACTCCCAGCGTGCTCTGATGCACCAGATATTCGATTTGAACTGTTCGCATCAGTTCTGAATTCGAGTCGATTTTTGAGGCGCTGTTATGAAGATCGATAGAGTCGACGTCATCTTCGCCATTGTCTGGTCCGCCGCCTTCATTGTCGATCGGCGCTGGTCCAAGTCGGGACCCGCGAGAGCCTCCGCCACGTCTACTTCTCATAAGCCTCCTTGCTTAGTTCGACCTTTCCTTAGGTCGCGCCACAGTCTCAAACTGTAACACCTTCATTGTGAGGACTCTTGGTCGAGACACGCAAAGAAATTCTAAAAAAGATATTGTTAGGAGCTTATACGTGACCGTGGGTGCCTCTAATTTGACACAAGCTTCGAGGAGACCGACAATAATAAGGTGGTGCCAGCAGTGGCCGTCCACAGTGCAAGGACCCGAAACGAAAAGGAGGCTCGAGACCTTTTTCCACCCACACGATGGGAGTCTCATTTTGAGCCAATGGCTCAAAAGCGCAATTTGAGCCGAAGGCTCAAGACCGCAACCTGAGATTCAAGATCGATTGAAGGGGAGGCGTTTAAAAACACCCGCGACCTTGGTCTGGTCCGCGCTGCCCAGAAACCCAGTACTCAGAAGATTTTGGAGGGACGTATGTCTCACTCATCGAGTTCGAAGGTCGGCGTTAAAGCGGGTAGCACCAAGTCGGGTGTTAAGTCAGATATCAAGTCGAATGCAGCACGAAAAGCTAAAGGGCCTATCTTGAAAAATCCAATTGTGATCGATGAGTCCAAAGGACTCGTGTTTCAAACCGAGCGCGAGATGTACGGCTATTTTCAGCCGCAGATCCAGATGCTTGAATCCGAAGTGAAAGAGCACCGCGCGGCTTCGGATATTAAACTTTCTGAATTTTCAAAATTTGAACCCCTGCTTCAGCAAGTGATCGATGATCCGGATGAAGTTTGGGAAGACGTCGTTTCTGTCCACGGAATGAAAGTGACGAGTTATGTCGGTCACTACATTGCCGTTCAGCCAGATGACGAAGGCGTTGAAGCAGTCATCGATGTTGAAGCCTCCGAGAGCGATGCGCCATCGGGTGGTGGCTTGGGCACAGGCGACGACGACGGCGTTTACTACGTGGCCCTTACTTACGCCGTCGAAGGAAGTCCGAAGTTTGTGTATATGCACTTTCCATCTAGAGATATTAAACTTGTCGATCGTTTTCGACGCGGTGAAATCGTCTATGACCGCATTGCCAAAGAGGTCGAACAAGGAGCTGTCGAAGGCGACGCTCTGACGGAAGGTGATCCCTTGGCGGTGGGCCTTTACAAAGCGATGTTGTCGCTTCGTTCGGGCACCGATATTCAAGAAGATAAGTTTCACGACCACGAAGAGCTGCGCGAAGCGACGATCGAAGAGCCAGAAGAAATCTGGCGCTCGACGGATCTTAGCGGAAGCACGCTTGTCACATTCATTCGTCAGTTTGATGAAGGTGAGTCGGACGGCGTTTGGTATCTTGCGATCACGGTCGAAGATGCAACGAGTTCAAGTCATGCTCTGCTATTTTCGTTTCCGACGACGGATGAGAATCTTGTTGATCGGTATCGTCATGGGGAGAATTTGCAAGCCGAAGAAGTTACGCAGGAAGCGAGTCACTAGGAGGGCGCCGGCGCTGTCGCAAAAGTTCTGCGACGCGCGCCTCCTGCGCTCCCGAATCGGCTCGGCCTTCCAGGCCTCGGCCCGCCCTCTGGCGGGCTTCCCGATTCGGAGGTCGCCGAACTTCTGCGACAGCGCCGTCGACCCCTGTCGACTCGCTTCTGCTCTGTCGGGTGAATGCCTGGGATTGAAATTAAAAACGGACCCCGATTTTTTCGGTGGTCCGTTTTTTTTCGCGGTTTCTCTTTTTTCGGAAGTACTTTCTTTTTTTTAGAAGCAGAAGCTTTGGGTTCTGTTGCCCCACTCGGTTTCGCTTAAGCTTTGGGCGCGTTGTGAGTAGAACGGGTGGAGTGTGTTGAGTGTTTGTGAGTGGCTTAGGGCGTAGCGGTTGGGGTTGGCTTGGAAGACCGGAAGAAGCAGGTCGGCTTGTCCAACCACAGTCGCAGGCGTTGTGCTGCTGTCATAGACTACGAACTTCAATGCTTGCCAGTTGTAATCGACACCGCTGATGACCATTGTCGTCTTCGACATGAGATCAAGAGTTCCGGAGCCCGAAATGTTCGCTGAAGTGCGAACACCTGCGGCCGATGCAGAGCTCAGTGAGCTCGCGACGGGCGAGATCGGATCGACCGACCCTGCACCGCGCTCGAACCGAAATTGTACGGGCGCTGAGTCGATTTCCGAAACACCGCTCGCGTTCACTTTCCATCGGAAAGCTTGAACAAAGAGTTTTGTATTGGTGTCGAAATTCTCTGGCAATGTCGTTAGGCGAACGCGGACCTTATCTTCTTGAAGAACGCCATTGTAGTAGTACGTCGTAATGCGGCCGCCAAGGCGAACAGCTGAAGAATCAAACAACGAGCACTGGGCTTCGGCTTCGCCGGAAGATCCTAAGAGTGACGTCGAAGGTGTTGGACCACTTCCGCTGAACAGCGAGGTCGAAGATCTTGGAGTGACGTTGGATCCGCAAGCGCTCAGCAGAGCGAGCAGAAGACCGACGGCAGCAATTCTCACCGGTTTTTTCTCGATAATAGAGTCTACGCCGAAATTCATCGCTGGATTGCTTGTGAGTGTCTTCATTTTCGTTCCCCCTGTTGGGCTCTTTCGAACCGTCCGCTTTCATAAGGAGCAACGAACGGGCCAGTGGGCGCTTTTATTTCTTCTCGAATCTAGCGTCATTTCAGGGGTTTAAACTTGATTTGTCGTTTCAATTTGAGACGCTTGGAAGCGCTTCTCATGCTGGGGGGCCAACGGGCGAAAAGCGCAATTGCGGCACACCTTGGGTGGCTTCAATTCGTTTTTAATGCTCACAGAGAATGTTGCGAGGGGATTCATGGTTTTCGCGAAAATGTGGCTCGAGGTAACGTCTCGTGTCTCCAAGGGAATTTCAGGATCTGTCGCGATGTTGGACAGGTGTTCATATTTGAAACGAAACGGTCCTAGAGACGCCCGGCAACTTTTGACGCTAACATCGGGTTTTGCTCTAAGCCTCATGCTTCTCTCGGCCTGTGCGTCGACGCCGCGGCAGACTGGCTCTCTTCCGCCAGGAATTAAAAGCGAAATGCCCTCGGTTTCGATGAAAGAACCCGTTCGCCTTCGTTTGAAGGCCGAAGCTAAGGGAACCGAGACAGTCGAATACTTTCACGTCTCCGCCTCTCGAGCTTTTGAAGCGCAGGAGCTTCGCCATGAGAAAACCGAAACCTTAAAATTTACAGCTCTCGCCGAGACGACGAAAGTTGAACCGTCGGCGGAAGGTGGCGATCAGCGTTTCACTCAAGCCATCACCATTTTGAAAAAAGATGGAACCTTGGGACTTCACGATTTTGCGATGCCTGAATTGGGTGAGCGTCTTGAGCTCGTGACGGATTCATTGGGAAAAATTTTGAAGGCGGGCGAGTGGCCAACGAACTCGATCTTCTACGTTTCACCTGTGTCGCTTCCGGAAGGACCTGTCGAAGTCGGAGACACGTGGGCGATGCAAGCCACCTGGCTTTCACTTCAAGACATGGTGCCTTACGAGCTCGATATGATTTCGATTTTAAAAGGGTTCGTGAAGTGCGGCGACGATACCTGCGCCGATATCGAAGTGAACGGCAATGTGGCGATGCAGGGAGCTCTTCAGCAAGCGCTTGTTTTTAGAAGTGAGTGGAGAGGACGATTGTTGTTTGCGCTGAACGCCGGAACTGTGGCGTGGTCTCGCGTGAACAGTGAAGAACTTTTTGCTTACGACAAAGTTTACCGCACGGTGGGATCTTGTCTTGAAGCAGCTCTTCGCGAGCCCGGTCGCACGTCTGTCGTTCCCGCCGGCGTCGCCCCCACCTGCGAGGGCTTTCAGGCCCCGACGGCACGTCGGGCACCGTAAGTCGACGGCACGTCGGACACCGTAAATCGACGGCACGTCGGGAGCCGTAAGTCCGACTAGCGTCCGCCGAGTTCTTTTAAGCAGCTGATCCAAGAAAGACGGTAGCGGTGAACAACGCGGCCGTCGGCCGAGTCCACCGTCATCATTCCGCCGCGGTGACCGCCGCCGCCTTTAAGTTCCATCGAGGCGCGAAGTTTTAGCTCGACACCTTTTTTTGCAGGAAGACACGACAAGAGATCGGGTCCATTGAGTGGTTTTACCGTGCTCAAAATGTAGTTTTCTGAAACTGGTCCCGTCCAGCGTTGATAACCGAAGGATTTATTGAAGCCCAAGTGTGACGGACCATTTTGAAAATCGACTTTCTGTTCAGCGCGCACACCGTGGTCAAGATGCACAAAGCCTCGAAAATCCACGGACTCGATTTTGTAAGACCAGAGCCGCGGCTTTCTCATCGCGATTCGAACTTCACACTGACTTTTCGACGTTGAAAGATCCGCGCCCACGCGCGTTTGAAACGCATCGAAGAGAACAGTCAGTTCCGAAGCATCCGGCGACAAAATCGTTGTGACCGTTCCCTGAGGGCAACCCGTCCCACCGTAAGAAATATTCTCGATTCCAATTTCGCGCGGATCAAACTTTGTTCCTTTAATCAGATCGTCAAAGAAACCAGCCTGCGCCGCCGTAGGACTAATCAGCGCAGCCACTGCCGCCATTGCACCGACCCAGCTCATCACTCGAACCTTGAGCGAAGGTGTCGAAATCTTTGTAACAGAAACAGGATTTAAAAACTTGGTTTGCGGCTTCACTGGTGTCCCCCTGCGCCCACCCGGAGATGGGTTTCAGCGCGTACCGACAAGCAAAGCGAGGCGCATGCCAACCCGGACTGACACCACCACCAATCTAAAAAATTAAAATCTGGCCACCCAAATCTCTGGAGATCGCGCCGCCTTCCTTTTTTCCGCGACCTCCGAATCGGGAAGGTCGCGTCAGCGCGATCCGAGGGCCTGGATGGCCCGAGCCGAGCCGGCGAAGGCACGACGCCTGCGTCGCGGAAAAAGGGAAGGCGGCGCGAGCTCGAGTACCCAGAGCCAGATTTTTAGTCTTTGAGTTCGGCCCAGGTGACTCCGTCGCCGCCGGTTTCGGGTCCGGCCGCTCGCCACTTTTTCACGTAAAGAGATCGCGAGAGGTGAGACCTTACCGCTCGTTTCAAAACTTCTGTTCCGTGCCCGTGCACGACTTTGATTCGGTTTTCGCCGTTGATAGAGGCGGCGTCGAGTTGTGAGTCGAGAAGTTGGAGAGCGTCGTCGGTGCTTTTGCCGCGCACGTCAATCGTTCGTTCAATGTCTTGAAGCGTGACTTGTACGCCTGAGGCACGGCGAAGCGCATTTTGCGTGGGGTTGGCCATCGACTGTGGTGGGCGCAGCTGGCTCCAATGAACATAGAGCCGCATGGAATTGGCGAGAACTAAAACTTCGCCTTTTTGATTTCCTTTGCCCTGCACAAGACCTTCTCCGCCAATCGATGGGACGAAAATTTTAGAGCCCGGTGGATAGATTTTTTCGAAGTCTTCCAGGCTCTCTATTTTTTTCCTTGGTGCTAGGCCGCCTGCGGGTGGGGCTTTGACGATTTCGGGAAGGCTTTGTTTTACCTCCTGAAGTTTTTCGTGCTTCTTAAAAATGTTTTCGACATTCGTAAAATCAAGCATCTGATCGATCTTGCGCTCTGTCTTTTTAATCGTGCGCTCAAGCCACTGATCTTTTTCTTTTCTAAAGAGCTGAACAAGCTCCATGTACTTTCGTTTGGATTCCTTGGCCTCGCTCATTTCTTTAATGAGGTCGCGCCGGAGGCTTAAGAGCTCTTCTTTCATCGACTCAAGATCGCTCATGCTTTGCTGACGAGCTTTCATCTCGGGACTTAAATAGTTCAGCGCGCGGTCAATGATGGATCCCAATACGCCCACACGTCGCGCCGTCTGAAGCGCTAAACTTTGTCCGGGAATTCCCATCAAAAACTGATACGTCGGCGTACCAGACTTTTGATTGTACTCTAAACTTCCATTGATAATTCCGCTGTCGTCCAGCCAGCCGGTTTTAAGTGGACCCAAGTGCGACGTCACAACGCCGAAGACACCGTTCTCGGCGTAGCTCTCGAGGAAACTTCTGGCCAGGGCCGAGCCCTCTTCAGGATCAGTCGATCCGCAGATTTCATCGATGAGAAGTAAGTGATCGGGGCCTTTGAAAGCGACGGCTTGGTTCAAAGCGGTGACGTGGGCGGCAAATGTTGAAAGGGCGGCGTCGACACTTTGTTCGTCGCCCACCGCAATGTGGAGGCCTGAGAAAAATGGAAGCGTCGAGCCTTCGTCGGCGCAGATCGGAAGGCCACAGCGAGACATTTGTGCGGCAAGGCCCACACTTTTTAAGAGAACCGTTTTTCCCCCAGCATTGGGACCCGATAGAAGAAGAATTCGATTGCGACCGCCAAGCTTCACGGAATTTGGTATTACTTTTTTTTCGCCAGGATTTTTCAAAATCAAAACTGGGTGGCGCACGTCGCGAAGGTCCATAATGTCTGTTGAAAAGTGAACCGACCGCGCTTCAAGAATTTCCGCTAACTTCGCCTTGGCGAAGACGAGATCACCATCAAGCAGAGCCTCAAAAGAATTTGAGAATCCAAGCACCTGGGATTTCAAATAGCGCGAGCACGCCGTTAAGAGGCGTTCGATTTCATCTTCGATCTCGACTTCGATCTGGCGAAGCCGATTGTTGAGAGGTACGACATCGTCAGGTTCCATGAAGACGGTCTGCTTGGATTGGCTCGAACCATGGATAATTCCGCCAAAGGCGTGCTGCATTCCGGATTTTACAGGAATCACCCAGCGACCTTCGCGTGTGGTGACGAACTTCTCTTGAATCACCGGCTCCATTTCAAAAGCTTTAACCAGGCGGTCCAATGTGCCGTGAAGCATCTTCGTCTGCTGCGTTCGCTCGCGGTAGAGATGACTAAGACCAGGGCTCGCATCGGGGCGAATTTCTCCGGTCGGTGTCATCAGCTGATCAATTTGAGAGAGCGGAGGTTCTGCGTTCATCAATCGAAGGTTGAGAGTTTGAATCCACTCCGATCGAGGCTCCTCCAGAAAAGGTCGTAAGACTTCTTTCAGCGCGATGACTTCAATACAGAATCTTCGAACGTCGCGAAGTTCGACGGTTTGTAAGACAGCGTCTCGTTTGAGCCTCGAGTGCCAAGTCGAAAACAAATCAAGACTCTCGGCAAACGGGCGCTCGCCCATGGAAAGAACTCTGCGGCCTTCTTCGATCTGCGAAAACGAAACAACGGCTTCATCGGCGCTGGCCAAGGGCTGAAGATTTCTTAAACGCGTCCTTGCAGATTCGCTGGTCGCCAAAGTTTCTAAGCGAGCGATGATCTCTTGCCAGTCAATAGCGGTCCCGGCGTTTTTCATAATGACCTCAGTCGCTGACGAGATTTTAGCAGACCTGGAATGAGCAGCCCGAGAAGAATGGCTATCGAAAGCCACGGAGTGTAGCCAGCGATGCGGGAATAAAATGCCACGGGCGGATTTTTTTGAAACGGAACTTCGTAAAAACCGACCCACTCTTCGCCGATGGGAGATCTTTCAAGAACTTGGCCCGTGGCCAGCACCACGGTTGTGATGCCAGTGTTGGTCGACCGTAAAAGCGGGCGGCGGTTTTCAACGGCTCGAGCCAAGGTCATCGTCATGTGCTGATAGGGCTCAAAGGTGCGACCAAACCACGAGTCGTTGGTGACGTTGGAAAATATCTCGGCTCCCTTGACTGCCATCGCCGCAGAAAATCGGGGGTAGAGACTTTCAAGGCAAATTTGTGGACCAAGTTTGAAAGAACCAAGCTCCATCACCGAGGGTCCGGGACCTTGACCGAAACTTCCGAGCCCAGGAAAGAGCCACTTCGTGTAAGGAATGATGTCTGAGAACGGAAACTTTTCGCCGAACGGAATGAGGATGGATTTTCGGTAGGGCGGAGTCATTAATTGCCCCTGGGGGTTCATCGCGAAAAAGCCATTGTAGGTTTCTTTTTTTGAGTGATCGTGCGAGTAAGCGCCCGTGAGAATCGTCTTTCCTTGGGCGATGGCAAAATGTCTGAGGTGGATCCAGTTCGTTTGGTTTTGAAAAACTTCATCCAAGTAGTCGGGAAAGGCCGTTTCGGGCCAAAGCACATGAGTCGCTTCTGGATTTCTTTTAGAACCCTCAACAGTGAGACGCTGGTACGCTTCGATGATTGGGATTGAGAAATCTTTTTGTTTCTCGACGATGAGTTTTGCGTAATTCCCAATGTTTCCCTGTGCGATCAAAATTTTGAGAGAATCCGGAGGCGTCTTCCATACCTCGGCGCGGCCGATGCCAAGGGCGTTCACGGAAAGAAACAGTGCGATTCCAAGGCTCAATGGAACAAGGCTTGGACGCGCTTTCATCCAAAAGTTTTTTCCGCGCGAATCCCACTCGAGCCAACCAAGGGCGAAAAAACCGTTACAGGCCAGCGACACAAGATTGAGGCCTTCAAATCCAATCACGTCCGCAAACTGAGCTCCGGGAAAATTAGCCCAAAGCCACGTGTACCCAAGGTGCCATGGAAAAATTGAAGGCCAGAGTGCTTCAAAGAGTGCAAAGAATGAAAACGCGAGAGCGATAAAAAAACTTCGCGAGGGTCGATAGGTGGGATCTTGAATTCGCCCCAGGGCTTCAAGTTTCTTGAAAACAAAAACGGCGGCAGCTCCCGCCAGTCCGTAATACACGTGAGCCAGCGAAGCGAACGCCAAGAGTGTCAGCACTCCAGCCCACTTCGGAAAATGTCCGAATTCAACCGCAGTGATGGCGATCCAGTGAAACCCAATCAAATTCAAAATGAATTGCGCAAGCCACCCGATAAAAAAACTTCGCCACAGCAAAACCCGACGTGTCTGTGGTTCTGAAAGATCAATGAGCCGAATCCAAGCGACGATCAGCGGTGCGAGCCCGAAAAGTATCGCCCACGGGGGGAATGGAATATAGCTTGTGCCTATTGCAAGGCCTGTTAGTATCGGGAAGACTAAGAGTGATTTCACGACAATGACCCTATCAAGCAAGTGATCAAGGATGAAGCTGCATGATACAAACTGAACTAAATAAAAACACCTCGCCTGACATGACGCGCACGCGATGTCCTGGCTGCCAGAAGCTTTTTGCCGTGGAAACCGGCGTTTTGGTGGCGATGTCACGAGCCGGAGTGGTTCAAGCCGAATTTACCTGCACAGGTTCACTTTGCCGCGAATCTTTTGCTGTATCGCTTCCTCTACCCAGCGATCATTCGAGCCTCACGGTTTTGCCAGCCCTCAGGATTTCGACCCTCGCGCCTACGGAGCAGCCAGAAATACGACCAGAAAATCAGTCAGAAAATCAGCCAGAGGAAGCGCGTCGCGAAGCTCCGCCGTCGGTCCGACCAGAACCTGTATCGCTAAAAGTTTCTGTGCGGGCACTCACTAAGCAGCCTCCGGCCTTGAAAACCAATCTCACCTTCGAGCGCGAGTGCCCGCGCTGTGGGGCCACGAACACAGCCAATGAAGTTGGCGGCGCTCCGCCAACAGACTGTGTCCGCTGTGGAATTATTTTTGATCGCTACACGCTCGCCAGCGAGGCTCAGCTCGAAGAAGAATTGGCGCTTGGCGGAACGAGGGAGCTTGCAGCACTTTGGGACAAGGCTCTTGAAGACTATGAGGACCGCATTCGTCACGACCGATTTTTAAACGCGTGTCGTGATGCGAACGCGCTTTCCTACGCGGCAAAAAAGTACTCCCAAATTTTGGTGGCAGCTCCACAAGATGATATTGCCAGAATGATGCGAAACAAAGTGGTCGCACTGGTCGCATCTCAAGCTGAAAGCAGTAAGCTTCCTATCAATTTGGCGTTTCGAATCCCAAAGTTGAATTCGATGGCTCTTTTTGGTGGGTCACTTTTGTTTTTCTGGGGCCTAGCTATGCCCCAGCTCAATAACATTATGGAGATCGGTCTCTCCCTCGTGCTTTTATCGATCGGCGTGCGGGTCGCGCTGCGCGCTCGAATTTAGTTCGGATCGCCCGCGGTATTCGGTGAATTTCTTGAACGCGAGGGCTCTCGGGCAGAGCTTCCGCTAATGACATTGAGAAGGCTTCGTCCAAAGCTTGTCATTTCTTCGGCGGGTTCAATGCTCTCACGCCCCGAACTGAGCGCTGAAGGATTTAAAGTGCGGTCTCGTCCCGAACCGTCGCTTGAGAACGCATCCGCGGCGATGCGCTCGGTGTTCACCGTCGCTTGCCCTGTGATCGACAGCCCCATATCAAGGCTCGTCAGAGCGCGATAGGCGTTGAGAAGTTTCGCCGTTCCAGTTTTCGAAAGAAGAGTCGGGTATTCGTCGCCTGTGCGGAGAAGATATTTTTTTACGTCGGCCGCCGTGAATTCATTTCGGTGAGCGAGGACAAGAACCGCAACGCCGGTGGCAAAAGCCGTAGCTTGGGAAGTGCCCGTCATTTTGCCGAAGGCGGAGCCTGGGAGGGTTGAGTAGATTTGATCTCCGGGCGCAGCAATGTCGACAGTTCTTACGCCGTAGTTACTGGACGCAAGAACTTTTCGCTCGCTTTCATTTACGGCCGTGACGGAAATGATATTTGAGAGATCGTAGTCGGCTGGGTAGTAATGCTTCCCAGTTTCGTCTGTGTTCGAGCGCTCGTTGCCTGCGGCCGCGATAAATATGATTCCACTTTTTTCGGCCTCTTTCACGGCCGCGTACTCTTCGGCCGAGTACTCGGTGCCGCCGCCGGAGTAGTTGATGATCTTGGCGTTCATTTTGATCGCGTAGCGAATGGCTTGAATCGTATTTTTCAAATTGTTCGCGCCAGGTGATTTCGGATCATAATATTTTAAGGTCATGATCGAAACATTGGGTGCTACGCCTGAAATACCAAAACTATTTCCACCTTTTGCGCCGATGATTCCCGAGATGTGGGTGCCGTGACCGTGGTTGTCGGTGAGATCATTGGTGCCGGCGACAAAATTCCAGCCGTGCACGTCATCAACGAACCCGTTCCCGTCGTCGTCGACACGGTTTGTGGCCTTATCTTTGCCATTTTTGTCGAGACCCGTTTCGCCTTTGTTGACCCAAAGATTTTCGCTGAGGTCACGGTGGCGGATGTCGACTCCCGTGTCGATGACTGCGACCACGATGTCTTTCGAGCCCTGAGAAATGGTCCATGCTTTTTGGGCGCTCGTCGCCGTGAGGCCCCATTTTTCTTTGATAAAAGGATCATTGAGAAGAACGTTTTCTTCCTTCGCTTTTGAACCTTTGTCGACGGCCGTGGCATTTTTCAAAACCAGATCACGATCGGTTTTTTTCGAGCCAATCCCCAACGCGCCAAGAGCTGCCGTCACAGACGCGGGTTCTTTGCGTCCGCGCTCGCCCATCAGGCCAAAGGCGGCAAAAGTTCCGATCAGACAAAAAGCCGCAGTCGCGACGCGAGCCATAGGATGAGACGTCAGTTTATTTAAGCTGATTTTCATACAAGACTTCTCGGTCGATTCGCCTCGAAGCTAGCGTCTCAATTTGAGATTGATGCTAAAAAACAGTGGTCAGGCGCAGCGTCGATTCTGGGAACTCGACAGGGGTCGAGCTGAGACGTCGTTGGTAAGTGACGTAGTTTCGTAAAACGAGTTTAACGTAAAGACGAGTCTCGTCGTAGGGGATTTCTTCGATAAATTCTAAGGGGTCCGAGCGAAGGCGCGTGCGGAGCCAGCCTTGTATCGCGCGGTCATTTGCGTTGTACGCGGCGACGGCCAAAATGAAACGATCATCATATTTTTTGAACAGGTCCTTTAGAAAAACCGTTCCAAGTGGAATGTTTATATCAGGATCGTAAAGGTCCTCCGGACCGTTAAAAGGAACGCCAAGACTTTTCGCAGCCACCGCCGCCATTTCAGGGATGAGTTGCATAACGCCGAAAGCGTCGGCGGGGCTTCTGGCGAGAGGATTGAACAGCGACTCTTGCCTCATTATCGAATATACGAGCTCGGCCGGAAGGCCCTGTTTTTTCGTTTCGTCCAAAATTCTTACTTCAAACGGAAGCGGAAATAGAAGCTCTGGGCGTTTCTCTAAAAGTTCGCGGCGCTCATCGGCTGAGAGTTCGTCGACGCGAAGACTGACGGTAAGATGCTGTTCAGCTTTGGCGAGTAAAACCAGGGTCGCCGTTTTTTTCTCAAGGGACCACGAGCGATCCCATACGGGAAACGACGAGAAGTTTTCAATGTACTTTCGCGCAACATCGTTTTCACCAAGAACCGCAAACCACTCGACCGGAACACGAAGCGAGTCGGGGAGGCTCGCCACAGCAGATTCATAGGAGTTTTCGCGGTGAGCGTTATCAAGGTCAGGTGCGAGCGAAGTGAAGGGAAGTTTCAAGTCACGTTTTGCGACAATCCCATAAAATCCGAAGGGACTAAAATCAGAGAGTTCCAAGAGAAGCCTGGCCGCACGTTCGTCATCCTGAACTTCTTTGTAAAGACGAGCTGTCCAAAACATATTGCGCGTAAGATCCGTGTGCCGATCTTCGAAAGTGCTTGCAAGCTCGAGAGTCGAAATGGTTTTGGCGACCGCTTCCTTTCTTGAAACCAAATCAGTTTCAGCCAAAGCAAGACGTCGCATGTTCCAGCCTTTATACCAAAGAAACCGCGCCTTCGTCGCGCGGTCAGAAAGCGAGTCGATGGCCACTTTGCTTAAGATTTCGTCCATTTCTTTAAAGCGGCCACTCTCTTCAGCGATGCGCGATCGAATCAGCATCGACTCGTGGACAGGGATAAATTTTGCGACTTCAGATTCAGTCTCTGAAAGAATTTTTCGCGCCAGCGCCGGATTTTGATTGGTCCACACCGCGCGAGCGTACTGAATGCGAGTGTCGAGATAAGCTTTGAGGCGCGTGAGGTCTCGGCGTTTCAGACCTTGCTTAAGAAATTTCGAGCGCGCAAATTTTTGCCACTTCGACGAGGCTTCAATGAATTCAGGCGTTCGCAGTTGAAGTTTATAAGACATGCGAATGCCATCGAAGGCGCGAAGACGCTCAAAGTCCGAACGGTTTGGATCCTTTGCGACCCGTTGAAATGCCGACCGTGCGGCATCGAATTGCCGCGACTGCCGAAGATCCATGGCAATCGAAAGAGGATCAGGCGCTGGAAGCGAGGGGTGTTCTGATGAGAATCTTGGAGCGACTTTAATGAGTCTTTCGATCACGGAATTTCTCAATACGCTTGCTTCAAGAATTGGATCGCTGGTGGCCGCGGCCGCGGACGGCAACCGAGCGAGAGACTTTTGAAGTCTTTCAACGCGAAGATTTTGAGTCGGTTCAAAAAAGGAAACTTCGTAGAGGGCTTTTGCTATCGCGAGATCAGACCCAGAGCTCTCTGCGCGCTGAAGCGAGGCGCGAGCAAGGTCTTCTTTCAGCCATGGCGGCGGAGCTTGAATCTCGATCTGATTTTCAACATTGCAGACAATCTGCGTTCGGGCGCGCGCAAGATATCGTACAGGTTCCGGGACATTGAGTGTCGGTTCAAGCGCCAGAGTACGGTAGCCATCGCACGCCTCGGTGGCTTGATTGGCCGCGCGCGCTTTTTGGGCCGCGCGGTAAATGAGAACGGCTTTGATCGCAGGATTCTCAACAGCTGCCAACGATTCTTTCGATACAGCCGCGACGGCCGCACTGATCGCCGTGTCCGTGGGGGCCTTCAGCCCACGCCCAGAAATATTCGAGGTGGACGAGCATCGAGAGACCCCGAGAACGACAACAAGGGCTGTCACGGAAAAGAGTGTCGTTCGCGAAGTCCTGGTGCGAGTCAAAAGCATTTGTTAAGGATAACTGCACCGAGGAGAGAAAACCACAGGATGTCGCGCAAAATTATTCATATCGACATGGACTGTTTTTACGCCGCCGTCGAAATTAAATTTCGGCCACACTTGCGTGGGCAACCTGTGGCTGTGGGCGGTTCTCCCGAGGGCCGAGGTGGCGTTTTAACGACGGCAAATTACGAGGCGCGGCAATTTGGAGTGCGCTCGGCAATGACTTCGGCGAAAGCGTTGAAGTTGTGTCCAAATCTCATTTTGATTTCGCCTGATTTTTCTAAATACAAAGTCGAAAGTCGCAAGGTTCGCACCGTCTTAGAACGTTACGCCACTTTGATTGAACCGCTGAGTCTTGATGAAGCTTACATCGACGTCACGGGTTCCGATTTCGAAGGTGGAAGCGCGACTCGAATCGCTGAAAAAATTCGCCGTGAGATTTTTGAAGAGACCGGGCTCACCGCCAGCGCAGGAGTCGCCCCGAATAAATTCCTCGCTAAAATCGCGAGCGACTTAAATAAGCCCAATGGCCTTTCTGTCATTCGTCCTGCGGATGTCGAAGCTTTCATGAAGAATCTTCCGGTGACGAAAATATGGGGCGTCGGTCGGGTGACCGCAGAAAAAATGAATCGCCTGGGGCTTAAAACGTGCGGCGATCTGCAAAACTACTCGGTGTCTCGATTGATCGAACTCTTCGGCAGCTGGGGGCCACAGCTTTTTGATTTCGCGCGCGGAATTGATGAGCGGCCCGTGCGAAACGATCGCGAGCGCAAATCTTTGACCGTCGAAGAAACCTACGGGCGAAGTTTAATGACGCGAAAAGAGGCCCTCGAGGCTCTCCCCGGTCTCTATAGCGAGTTTTTGGAGCGACTCGAGAAATACAGCGCTGCTTTTTCCAGGCATCAAGCGGAGTCGCCGGTTGGGGCGCCGAGTGTACCGCCGACGGGCGAGGCGGCCGGGTCCGCTAGGTTGTCGAGTGTACCGTCGATCGACGTGGCGGCGGCGGGTGTTGCGGCGAGGTCGGTTGTCGTGAAAGTGAAGTTCGACAACTTTCGCCAAAAAGGGCGCGAGCGAAAGTGGGAGAGCGCCGCTGTTCCATCTCTCGCCGTCTTTCTTGATCTTCTCGAGGAGGCTCTTGATGGTGAAACCTTGGGAATTCGCCTTCTGGGCCTGGGTGTGCGGTTTGCCAGTAAGACATCTGACTCAAGATCCGGCGCCGTCTCGCAGCTTCCGCTGATCTAGCTTCTCTGGGAATTTTTTGACGTCGATCATTGAGAGTTCTTTGGTCCGTGCATCAACTTCGACGCTCATGCGCCCCAATGAAACTCGCTAGAAATCTGGTTCCCTGGCAAATCTCTTTTCGACTTTCAGCATGAACCGCGCGTCGTCGCGCTTGTAGCCGGCGCCCTCAAGTTGATTGATTCGAACGTAATCTTTTAAACTGAGCCAAGCTTTAAAGCTTTCAACGATGCGAGTGAAGGGCCGTCGATCCCAAAATTTTTCGTCCCGCGACTTTTTTACTCTATTCGTGTGCTTTGCCGCCATCGCTGCGCGGGTCCAGCGGTTCCGTCCGGTTACGGCCATAGCTATGGCGGCCGTCACGGCGCGAATAAAAGGCTTATAGGTAAACCGGTTCGAAAGTTTGATCTGCAAATGAAGATGATTCCCCACATTCGCCATCGAGATCACGCGCACGCCATAAATCACCGAAAATTTCTCGATGATGCGATTCACGTGGGAGTGGTTCCGAGGTCGTCGAAAAGACCATTCGCCTTTGGCTTTCGTCGACCGAAGCACAAGGTGTATCGTCTCGCGAGTCGAAAGCGGACGTGCGCCACGGCGACCCGCACGCGTTTTCAAAAGGTCGCCACCATAGGCCGATTTCTCTTTCGCCAGCAGTGACGTCTGTTTTGACCGCTGTGATCGTGGAGTCAAAGGTTGCTTCATCATTGGTCGCAAACTTATGTGAACGAAGGTATAAGTTCAAGCGAAAAATCCATTCAGACCCGGATTCGAGTTATTACTGCAACAGCATGAGTCTTTTGGATAAAAATAAGAACGGCCAGCTGGCGAGATCATGCCAATCTTTTGTTAACCACAACG